>NZ_JBHTVQ010000001.1:0-78842 GCF_042792855.1 Streptomyces sp. NPDC056600 | reverse complement strand
ATAACTTGACCCGCCCTACCCCCGGCCCCTCCCGGCGGGGGGGCGGGTCCCGAGGTGGGCGCCGCGGGGCCGGTGTGTGGGTTGGCGTGCGCGCAGCAGCGCGACCTCCGCCCCGTGGTGGATCATCTCGCGGTGGATGTGGAGGACGAGCGACGCCATCGGGTACTCGGCGAAGTCGTGTTCCGCGGGGCCGCAGCGGCGGGCGAGCCCTTCCTCGCCCAGGCGCCGCACCCCGGCCGTCCACGCCGCGTACGCCTCGTCGAGCTGGGCGAGGGCCTGGTCGGCGGTGCCGGCCCAGGGGAAGGCCGCGTACTCCACGGCCGGTCCGCCGAAGTGCGCGGCGACCCGCAGACCCAGCACGCCGACCACCATGTGACCCAGCCGCCAGGCGATGGTGGTCACCGGCGGCGGGTCGGGCTCGGGGTGGGCGTAGTCGATGGTGAACGCGCCGCCGCCCACCGCGAGCGGAGCGGTGCTCATGCCCTGCGGACGCACGCTCCAACAGCCTCCCACCGGTTCCCAGAAGTACTCGTCGTCGGTGAGGCCGGCCAGTCGCGGCCGCAGCTGGTGACGCCAGTGCCGGTCGAGCTGCTCGACCAGCTCGTGGTTCCAGTCGATGGACATTCCTCCACCGTAGGGCGGCGGGCGGCCGCGTCCTGGATGCCGCGCCCCGGGCGCACCCGGCGCACCCGTTCCGTCCGTGTCGTTCGTCGGCCACGCGTCGGCCACACGCGGGCCGCCCGGGCACGGGGGCCGTGTGGGGGGCCGTTCGTCTGGCGGACCGCGCTGGACGCCTCGTCCGGCGGCGGTCGATCATGGGGCGATGAGCGACGACAGCACGCCCGAGCAGGGCTTCCTGATCCTGCACGGCTGGCAGAACCGCCGGCCGGCCGACCACTGGCAGCACTGGCTGGCCGACCGGCTCGCCGGTCTGGGGCACGAGGTGGTGTATCCCCAGCTGCCCGACCCCGACGAACCGAGCCTGGACGTCTGGCTGGCGGAGTTCGAGGGGTACCTGGCCTCGCTGCGCGCCCGGCGTCGCACCGTCCTGTGTCACAGCCTCGCCTGCTGCGCCTGGCTGCACGCCGTCGACCGCGGCCTGGTCCGTGACGCCGTGGACCGAGTGCTGCTGATCGCGCCGCCCGGGCCCGCCTTCCTGCGCGACGCCCCCGAGATCACCGCGTTCACCGCGCCGCCGGTCACCCCCGCCCAGCTGGGCGCCGCGGCCCGGCACACCCGGGTGGTCTGCGCCGACGACGACCCGTACTGCGTGGAGGGCGCGGACGCGGCCTACGCCCGCCCGGCGGCGGTGCCCGCGGACGTCCTGCCCGGCACCGCCCACCTGAACCCGGACTCCGGCTACGGCCCCTGGTCCGCCCTCCTCGACTGGTGCCTCTCCCCCGCCGCCGACTCCCCGGTGGGCGCGACTCGTTGAGCGACCCGGTGAGCGACCCGTCGAGCCGGCCGGACCGTCGGGTCAGCCCATCGTCTTCGCGCCGTCCAGGGTCTCGCGGATGATGTCGGCGTGCCCGGCGTGCTGGGAGGTCTCCGCGACGATGTGGAGCAAGACCCGCCGGGCGGACCAGCTGCGGTCCCCCTCGAACCAGGGGGCCCTGGGCAGCGGCCGGCTCGCGTCCAGGTCGGGCAGCGTGGCCACCAGGCCGTCGGTCCGGGCCGCCACCCGGTCGTAGGCCTCGAGCAGCCCGGCCAGCGTCTCGTCGGGAAGCATCCGGAAGTCCGCGGCCCGCTTCTCCCAGTCGGCCTCCGTCATGTTCTCGAAGTCGCCCAGCGCGGAGGGTCCTTCGAGGATGAAGTCCACCCAGGCCGTCTCCACCGAGGCCACGTGCTTGATCAGCCCGCCGAGGCTCAGTTCGCTCACGGTGGGCCGCAGGCGGGCCTGCTCGTCGGTGATGTCACGCACGGTCATGCGCAGGAAATCGCGGTGGCGGACCAGCATCTCCAGGATGTCGGCGCGCTCGCCGTCGAGGGTTCCCACGGTGTCTGCGGACGTGATCATTTCTTCGACGCTCATCTCGGTATCGCCTTCGTTCGTCGTGCTCAGGGGAACGGGCGCCGCACGCCGGCGTCCCCCTCGTTCTCGTCCTCGTCGTCCCAGGACACGATCCACGCTAGATCGCATTGCGGCCGGAATCTGTCCGCAATCGCCGCCACACTGGATGACATGGCGAACACCAGTGCACGCACCCTGCGGCTGCTCTCTCTGCTGCAGACCCACCGCTACTGGCCGGGGACCGAGCTGGCCGGCCGGCTGGGCGTCTCCGCGCGGACGCTGCGCCGGGACGTCGACCGGCTCCGCGAGCTGGGCTACCCGGTGGAGGCGAACCGAGGGGTGGACGGCGGCTACCAACTGGCGGCCGGGGCCGCGTTGCCGCCGCTGGTGATCGACGACGAGGAGGCGGTGGCCCTGGTCCTGGGTCTCCAGGCGGCGGCGCAGAACGCGGTGGAGGGGATGGCCGAGTCGTCCGTGCGGGCACTGGCGAAGGTGGTGAGGGTGATGCCCGCCCGTCTGCGCCGCCGGGTGGAGGCGCTGCACGAGGTGACGGTTCCGGTCCGGTGGGGCGACGGCGAGGGCCCCGCGGTGGATCCCTCGGCGCTGACCACGGTGGCGCTGGCCTGCCGGAACGAGGAGCGGCTCCTGTTCGGCTACCGCGCCGCCGACGGCACCCGCACCGAGCGCCATGCCGAGCCGCACCGTCTGGTGCCGCTGGGCCGGCGCTGGTACCTGGTCGCCTACGACCTGGACCGGGCGGACTGGCGCAGTTTCCGGCTCGACCGGCTCAGCTCCCCGGAGGCGACCGGCGACCGGTTCCGCCCCAGGGAGCTTCCCGCCGCCGACGCCGCGGCCTTAGTCAGGGCGGGGCTGGAGAACCTGCCGCGCCCGCACCGGGTGGAGGTGCTGGTCGACGCCCCGGCGGCCGCCGTCCGGCAGCGGATCGGCCGCTGGTGCCGGGTGGAGGCGCTGGACGGCCCCCGCTGCCGGGTGGAGCTGACCACGGACGACCTGAACTGGGCGGTGACGGCCGTCGGCATGGCGGGGGCGGACTTCCAGGTCGTCGGCCCGCCCGAGATGGTGGAGAAGGCGCGCGAGTGGGGCGCCCGCCTCAGCCGAGCCGCTCGCGCGGGGGCCGGAACCCGACCCGGAACCTGAAGTCCTCCAGGGTGAACGCCAGCAGGGGGCGGCCCTCGCCCAGGAAGGCGAGTTCCCCCGCGGGGTCGGGGCGGAAGGACGTCCTGGCCGGCGCGGGCCTGCCGGTGAGGTGGGCGGGGACGGCCAGCACCTCCCCGTCCACCTCCTGAAGGAGCCGGGTGCGGATGGGCAGCCGGACGGGCAGTCGGCGGGGCAGCGTCCGACCCGGCCGGAACGCGGCGCGGACCTCGCCCGTCCCCGGGGCCCGGAGCGTCACGTGCTCCGTGCCCGGCGGGCCCGCGCCGGGCTCCCAGGTGAAGTGCCCGATCTCCTTGGGGATGCCCCACAGAGTGCGGCCACCGGCCTTGGACTGCTCGCTGTCCACCCACACCGCCACCGCCGTGCACCCGATCCGCCGCCCCTGCCGGACGGCGAGCGCCACCAGCAACTCCCGGTAGGCGAGGGTCCCTTCGGGCGAGTAGTCGACGCAGAAGGTCAGCAGGAGACGGCGTCCGCCCACGTCCAGCGGACGCACCCCTTCGGGCAGCGGCCACTTCGGCAGCCTGCTCGGACGGACCCGCCGGAGACCGATGTGCATCCGGCCCCGCAGGTCCCACGGTTCGGGCGGGAAGGGTTCGGTTTCGCTCATCCCCCCATGGTGCCCGGCCGCGCGTCGCCGCGGCGGTGGGCCCGGTCGAGGGAGGCGAGTTCCTCGTCCGACAGGCGGATCCCTCCTGCCGCCACGTTGGCGGCCAGGTGGTCCGGGTCGCCGGTGCCGGTGATGGTCAGCATCTGCGGTCCCTGCGCGAGGGTCCAGGCGATGCGGACCTGGGCGGGGGTGGCCTGGTGCGCGCGGGCGACCGCGGTGACCTCCGGCAGCTCGCCGTCACCGCGTCCGTCCTCCTTGGCCGGGCCGGCGAGGCTGTAGAACGGCACGAAGGCGATGCCCAGTTCACCGCAGCGGGCCGCCAACTCCGCCTGGCGCGTGTTGTATCCGAGACCGTAGGGGTTCTGGACGCTCACCACGGGCGCGATCTGCCGGGCCTCGTCGAGGTGCTCCGGCCGGATGCTGGAGAGCCCGAGGTGGCGGATCAGGCCCGCCTCGCGCAGCTCGGCGAGCGCGCCGAAGTGGTCGGCCGCCGAGTCCTGGCCCATCATCCGCAGGTACACCAGGTCCAGGTGGTCGCGCCCGAGCCGGCGCAGGTTCTCCTCGACCTGGCCCCGCAGCTCCGACGGCGTGGCGGCGGCCGCCCAGGTGCCGTCGGCGGCGCGTCGCGGCCCGACCTTGGTCGCGATCACCAGGTCGCTCGGATAGGGGCCGCCGAGCGCGCTGTTGATGAGCTCGTTGGCCGAACGGAGCGGGGAGAAGTAGAAGTCGGCGGTGTCGATGTGGTTGACGCCGAGGTCGACCGCGCGGCGCAGCACGGTGATCGCCGCGCCGCGATCACGGGGGACGGCGTCGGGTATCAGGGCGGTCCCGGTCTGGGGCAACCGCATCGCGCCGAAGCCGATCCGGCGCACGGGCAGGTCACCGAGGGTCCAGGTTCCGGACGCCTCGGCGGTGACGGGGTGCGGGGGCAGGGAGGTCATCGGCGGATGATCGCACAGAGCGGCTCCCGCGGTGGCCCGCACGCCGCCGGGGCGGTCAGCCGGCGGTCGCCGCGTTCCGGGGCGGTCAGCCGGCGGTCGCCGCGTGCCGGGCCAGCCCTTCGACGACGTCCTTCACGAACCTGCCGAGCGCCCACCGGTAGATCCACCCGGTCCCCGGCACCTTGGCCCGGAAGACCGACCGCCACCGGATCTCCGTGCCCCCGTCCGCGCCGGGAGTCAGCACGACGTCCGCCCGGTAGTCCCGCAGCGGGAGCCCGGAGAGCAGCACGTAGGCGAAGTGCCGGTCCGGCTCGCTGGCCACGATCCGCTCCCGCGAGACGTGCCGCCCGGTCCGGAAGACCCGCACCGCGCCGACGCCCTCGCCCCCGCCCGGCGCCGGGGACTCGAGGGTGAACGACTCCAGCGGCGACCACACGGGCCACCCCGCCCCGTCCCGCAGCAGCGCGTGCACGACGCGCGGGGCGGCCGTGGTGTGCCCGGTGTGCTCGATGACCTGCGGCCCCATCGCTCTCCCCGTCGTCCGCGATCGGTCGTGCGGACTCCACCCTAGGACTCCTTGCCCGGAACCGGCACCCGGCTAGGCTCATCGCCGTATGGACGTTCTCCTGCCTCCCCTGCTGGTGCTCGGCGGCCTGGCCGCCGCTGTCGCCGCCTTCGCCCGGCTGGCCCGCCGGGTGCGTCGACGGGGCACCGCCGGCGCCGCGGCCTCCGCCGCGCTCGCGTCCTGGGAGGAGGCGTTCCGGGTCACCTCCCACGAGGCCTACCAGGAGGTGCGGGTGCAGACGGAGCGCACGCCGCCCCTCCCGTCGCCGGACGGTCCCGCTCGCGGACGGCGCCGCAGCTGACCCGGCGCGAGGTGCGGGGAGTTACCCTGCACGCATGGCTTCCTGCTGCTTCGCCGCGTACCGCACCCGCCGCGCCCTCTGAGCGCGGCGGTCCGGCCCCGGTCCGTCACCCGGACCGGGTGCGCCCCCTGCTTCCGCCGCGCCCGCGAACCGTCCATCGGCACTCACACGGGCACGGAGACTTCCGCATGCACCCCACCCGCTTCACCCCCTTCGAGGAGCTCGACGCGCTCCTCGGCGACCTGACCCGCTCGGTCCGCGACATCCTCGGCGACACCTTCGTCGGCGCCTACCTGCAGGGCTCGTTCGCCCTCGGCGCCGGGGACCGGCACAGCGACTGCGACTTCGTCGTCGCCACCACGCGCCTGCCGTCCGGCGCCACGGAGTCGGCGCTGCGCCGGCTCCACGACGGCATTCCGCTGCGCGCCGGCCACTGGACGCGGCACCTGGAGGGCTCCTACGCCGACACCGCCTCCCTGCGCGACGTCGCGGGTCTCGGCACGCCGTGGCTGTTCAACAACCACGGTCACCGGGAGCTGACCTGGGACACCCACTGCAACAGCGCGCACGCCCGGTGGATCCTGCGTCACCACGGCATCACCCTGGCCGGCCCCGCGGTCACCGAGGTGGTCGACGAGGTCCCGCCCGGGGCGGTGCGCGCCGAGGCGCGGGCCGAACTGCCGGGGCTGCTGGACTCCATCCGGACCTGGGCGTCCTTCGACCTGGCCTGGACCCAGCGGTACACGGTGACGACGTACTGCCGGATGCTGTACTCGCTGAGCACCGGCGAGGTGGCGTCCAAGCCGGGCGCGCTGGCCTGGGGCGCGGCCGAACTCGCGCCTCGGTGGCGGCCGTTGCTCACGCAAGTGCTGGAGGACCGCGGCCGCGGCTGGGACCCGGCCGACCCGCCGCGGCCGGGTTCCGTGGAGGCGACGTACGCCTTCGCCTCCTACGCGGAGTCCTTCGCCGGCTGATCCGCGGCGGCCGGCTGTCCCGCGGCGGCCGGCCGCCCCGCCGTGGCCGCCGGCCGCTCCGCCGGGACCGGGCGGGCCGCTCCCCCGCCGTACCGGGCGCGCAACTCCGCGGTGTAGCGCGCCCGGCGGCGGGTGTCGCGGCCCAGCGCGATCTCGTCGAGCCGCATCAGGTCGTCGAGCAGGTCACGCAGCACGCCCGGCAGGAACGCGGCGGGACGCAGTGCCGGTCCGGCCCACCAGGGCACGCACACCGACTGCCGTCGGCTGCCCCGCGTGACCAGCCGTACCACCAGGCCGGCGACCCGCTCGGGCGCCAGCGCGGCCGTGGGCCGGGCGCGCAGGCCGGACCCTGCCGGGGTGTCCAGCAGGTGCGGAAGCACAGCGGTCACCCGCACCCCGCTGCCCTTCACCTCCCGGTGGAGGGCGGCGGAGAGGGCGGCCACCGCGGCCTTGGTGGCGCTGTAGTGCGCCAGGCCGGCCAGCGGCTTGAGGGCGGTGAGGCTGGAGACGTTGACGATGCGACCCCGGCCGGCCGGCAGCATCACACCGAGCGCCGCCCGGCAGCCGTTCGCGGTGCCGTCGAGGTTGACGCGGCTCATGGCGGCGGCGAGGCCCGGGTCCTGCTCGGCCAGCGGACCGTCCGCGAGGACTCCGGCGTTGTTGACCCAGACGTCCAGCCGCCCGTAGCGCTCGACGGCGGCCTCGGCAAGGCGGGCGGTGTCCTCGGGCCGGGTGACGTCGGCCGCGACGGCGAGGTGGTCGTCGCCGAGCCGGGCGGCGGCCGCGCGGAGCGCCTCGCCCTCCAGGTCGCCCACGACCACCCGGTGACCGGCGGCGGCGAACCGCTCGGCGAGGGCGAGCCCGAGCCCCCGGGCCCCTCCGGTGACGACGGCGACGGGCGGGCCTGCGAGCTCTCGGCCCGGGGCGGCCGATGACGATGCGTTCACGTCCGCCCAACGATCGGCGCAGGTCAGGGGTTCCCCGCCGTCGACGCCCTGTCAGTTCGCGGTGAGCCGCCCGGCCAGCCAGTCCTGGGCCCGCCGGACGTACGCGCGCACCCAGGGCACCTCGCCGGCGAGCGTCTCGACGCCGTGCGGGGCGCCCGGCATCAGGTCGAGCACCGTGTCGACGCCGCACGCCTCGAGGCGTGCGGCGTAGTCGCGGGACTCCTGGTGGAAGAGGTCGGCGTCCCCGACGCCGATCCAGGCCGGCGGGAGCCCGGTGAGGTCCTCGCGCCGGGCGGGCACCGCGTAGCGCGGGGTCTCGGGGCAGCCGGGCTCGGCGTCGAGGTAGGAGGCCCAGCCTTCGCGGTTGCTGCGGTTGTCCCACACCGGGTGGCGGACCGCGTCGAGGGTGCGGTCGGCGGCCGTCCGGTCGTCGAGCATGGGGCAGAACAGCCACTGGGCGGCCGGTTGGACGCCGCCCTCGTCGTGGAGCCGCTGCGCCAGCGCCGCGGCCAGTCCGCCGCCCGCGCTCTGGCCGCCCACCGCGAGGCGGGCGGTGTCGACGCCCAGGCCGTCGGCGTGCCGCAGCAGCCACTCCCACACCGCGTGGCAGTCGTCGAGGGGGATCGGGCAGGGGTGTTCGGGGGCCAGGCGGTACTCGGCGGACACCACGACCACGCCGAGCGCGTCGCACAGGCGGCCCGCCCACCGGTGGTCCTGCACGGCCGCCCCGCTGACCAGACCGCCGCCGTGGATCCACAGCACGGCGGCCCCGGTGCGCTGCCGGCCCGGCGCGGGCGTGTACAGCCGCAGGGGTCCGCCGGGCAGGCCTCCGACCGTCCCCGCCAGCACTCCCTCGGGCAGCCGTGTCTCCGGCAGGCGCGCCCGCACCGCCCGTCCTATCCGGCGTCCGAGAGGTCCGGCGGGAATGCTCGGAAGGAAGCGGACGCGGTTCCTGATCGCGGGGTGCAGCTGCTCCGGCCTCATGCCGGTCACGGTACGGGCGGCCCCGCCTCCCGTACAGCGGTCCTCCCCGCGTCCACCGCCCACACGCCGTCCCGCATCACCCAGCGCCCGCGCATCTCGTGCTCCCCGTTGCGGGCCTCGACCGACCGCGGCCGCACCCGGATCCACACGTACTGCCTGGCATCCTTCCGCGGGTCCCAGCCCGTCTTGGCGGTGAACGCGTCCGCCGCCGCTCCGGGCGCCTGCGAGGAGGTGAGCACCTCGGCGTCCCCGTCCACCAGGACCACGTCCAGCGTGTCCCCCAGCGCCATCCTCACGCGCCCGACGGCGCCGACGTTGCGGGCGGTCGGCGTGGCCGGCCGGGTGGCGAGCCAGAAGCTGCCGTCGTGACGGACGAACCACAGCGGCACCAGGTACGGCGCCCCGCGGGTGTCCGCGGTCGCCACCCAGACGTCCGTCTCCTCCGCGAACCGCGCGAGGACGTCACGCGTGCGTCGCTCCATGCCGCGGGGCGGCTCCACCGTCTTCATACCCAGCACGCTAGCCACCGGCCCCGCCCCACGCCCCGGCCCGCGGACCGAAAACCGACCCGGTCGTCGGACCTAGGTCCGGCCGCCCCCGGATCACGGACGCCACACCGCGAGGTTCAAGGTCACGGTGAGGAAGCCGTCGGCGGTCCCGACCACCAGGTCCGGGTCCTCGATCCGTTCGGCGTACTCCTCGGCCCCCACCTCGTCCAGCAGGAAGACGAAGTGCTCGATCACCGCCGGGCACTCCCCGGGGACGGCCGTCGAGGTCGACGTCCGTGCCGGCGCGGTCCGCCGCCTGGCAGAGGACCGACACGAGGATCCTGAGGTCCTTCGCACCGAGGAGGACGTCGGCGCCGTGCACGACGACGATGCCCTCACCGCCGGTGTCGTGCGCGTGGAGGTCGTCGAGACAGTCGACCAGCGCGTCCCAGTCGCGGCCGAAGTAGCCGGGGAACCCGAGTACGGCGGCGAAGGCGTCACAGGTGCGGCCTGCACAGATCGAACACGGGTCCCACTCCCACTCGGCGACGGGCAACGCCCTGCGCCATGGGACTCCCTGTTCCGGGTCCGCGTCAACGTGCGACCCGGCACGCGGGCGAGGGCGCCGGTGGCCCGTTCAGGCTGCTGAACACAACGTCCGACGCCACGCCGTCGGGACTCGTGGAAAGTCGCGCTGCTCATCGTATTGACGCTCCATCACGACGCTCCTACCGTGACGTCACCCATTCAAGAACATGTCCTTTATTCATGTCCATGAACGCGAGGAGCCGAGATGGCCGCACTGGACTGGGTCGTACTGGGCGCGTACTTCTTCGTGATGGTCGGCATCGGCCTGTGGTCGAGGAAACGCATCCACACGATCGCCGACTTCTTCACGGCCCGTGGCCGCATACCGTGGTGGCTGTCCGGGATCTCGCACCACATGTCCGGCTACAGCGCGATCATGTTCGTCACCTTCGCGGCGGTCGCGTACGACTACGGCGTCACCGTCTACTTCTGGTGGCCGCTCACCATCGGCGTGGGCATCGGCATCGGCGCCTTCGTCTTCGCCGCG
The DNA here is from genome assembly GCF_042792855.1 of Streptomyces sp. NPDC056600. Lineage (NCBI taxonomy): Bacteria > Bacillati > Actinomycetota > Actinomycetes > Kitasatosporales > Streptomycetaceae > Streptomyces > Streptomyces sp. NPDC056600. Next base: position 68,770 of record NZ_JBHTVQ010000001.1, on the reverse strand, counting down.
CGCTGGAACCGGCTGCGCGCCAAGCACGGCGTCAACTCGCCGCTGGCCTACCTCGCCGTCCGGTACAACCTCCCCACCCAACAGGTCCTCGCCTACAGCGGCGCGGCGCTGAAGGTGGTGGACATCGCCGCCAAGTGGGTCGCCATCGCCGTGCTGCTGCAGGGGTTCGCGGACATCCCGCTGGGCTGGGGCATCACGCTGACCGGCGTCTGCACCATGTTCTACATGGCCTTCGGCGGACTGTGGGCCGACGTCCTCACCGACTTCGGGCAGTTCGTCATCCAGGCGGTGGCCGGCTTCGCGATGCTGTTCGCGCTCTTCGCGCACCTGGACGGTGTCGCCACCCTCTGGACGATGTGGGGCGACCTGCCGAAGGGGCACGGCGATCCGGTCGCCGGACCGGTCACCTCCGGGCTGATCATGGCGTTCCTGCTGGTCAAGACCTTCGAGTACAACGGCGGCATGTGGAACCTGGCGCAGCGCTACATGGCGGCGCCGTCGGGCTCCCGGGCCAGGCGGTCGGCGCTGCTCTCCAGCGCGCTGTGGATCGTGTGGCCGTTCATCCTCTTCGTGCCGATGATCGCGGCCCCGCTGGTGGTGCCCGGCATCGAGAACGGCGAGCAGTCCTACATCATGCTCGCCCAGGCGCTGCTGCCGACCGGTGTGATCGGACTGCTGCTCGCCGGGTTCTTCTCGCACACGATGGCCATGGTGGCCTCCGACTCCAACGTCATCACGGCCGTGATCACCCGTGACCTGGCGCCGGTGCTGGTGCCGCGGGTGCGGCGCTTCACCCAGGCGGGGCAGCTGACGTTCGCCCGGATCACCACGGTCGCGTTCGTGACGGTCAGTATGACCTTCGCGCTCTTCGCCGACCCGAAGGGCTTCATCATGACGGTGGTGGTGAGCATCGTCGCCGCCACGATGGGGCCGATCTCCATCCCGCTGATGCTCGGTCTGCTGCCGTGGTTCCGGCGGCACGGACCGGTCGCCGCGATCACCTCCTGGGCGGGCGGCCTGTCGGTGTGGGCCTTCCTGTACTGGGGTGTGGAGGACGCCACGCAGACCATGAACGTCGGTCTGCCGGTGCTCACCTCGCTGACCCTGTACGTGGTCGTCGGGTTCATCCGTCCGCAGGGCAGCGCGGCGCGCGACGCGCTGATCGACTCCCTGAACAGCGAACCGACCGAGGCCGAACGCCTGGCCCTGGAGGCGAGGTTCGAGGGTGAGCCGCCCGCGTCCGACGGCGACGCGGTCGCCGACACGGTCGTCACCCGCTGACCCGCCCCTCCGAACCGCAGTTCCGTCCACCCGTGCCGCCGGCCGTCCCCTCACGGGGGCGGCCGGCGGCGCGTCACGTCCGGGGTACCGCCACCGCGGTTCCGGCACGCGACGGCCGACGGCCCGGCTCCGCACGGGAGCCGGGCCGCGGGTGGTGGCCACGGGATGGGCCGGGCGGCCGTCAGGCTCCCGAGGCGCCGTCGGCGGTCGCGTCGGGGCCGGGTCCCGCGTCGGCGCGGGGCGCGGGGTGCGAACTGCCGGTTTCGGGGCGGCCGTTCACCCGGCGCGGCAGTCCGAGCGGGTTGTCGTCGTGGAGCTCCGGGGGAAGCAGCGCCTGCGGCGTGGACTGGTAGGTGACCGGCCGCAGCCAGCGCTCGATCGCCGTGCCGCCGACCGAGGTGGAGGTGGACGTGGTGGCCGGGTAGGGGCCGCCGTGCTGCTGGGCGGGGGCGACGGCGACGCCGGTGGGCCAGCCGTCGACCAGGACGCGGCCGGCCAGCGGCGTGAGCAGTCCGAGCAGGGCGGCACCCCGGCCGTCCGCGCCGGCCGCCTCGTCGGCGCCGAGATGGAGGGTCGCGGTGAGGTTCCCGGGCAGGGCGCGCAGGACGGTGATCGCCTCGTCCTCGCCGCCGTAGCGGGCGACGACCGTGACCGGGCCGAAGCACTCCTCCAGGAGGGCCTCGTGCGTGTTCCCCGAGGCCAGCCGGCTCGCCGGGACGGTCAGGAAGCCCGCCGCGACGCCGTGGTCGCCGTCCGGGCCGGGGGCCACCGGCGCCTCGACGTCGGGGAGCGCGGCCCGCTCGGCCGCCCCGGCGAGGAACGCCTCGCGCATCCGGTGGTCGAGCATCACGCCGCCCTGGGCGCCGGCGACCGCCTCGGTGAGCGCCTTGACCAGGCCGTCGCCCGCCGCCCCCTCGGGGATCAGCGCGAAGCCCGGCTTGGTGCAGAACTGGCCCGTGCCCAGGGTCATCGACGCGGCGAGCCCGGCCCCGATCTCCTCGCCCCGCTCGGCCGCGGCCGCTTCGGTGACCAGGACCGGGTTCAGGCTGCCGAGTTCGCCGTGGAAGGGGATGGGGGCCGGCCGGGCGGCCGCGGCGTCGTACAGCGCCCTGCCGCCGCGCACCGAGCCGGTGAAACCGGCGGCGGCGACCAGCGGGTGCCCGACGAGCGCGACGCCGGCGTCGAAGCCGTGGACGAGGACGACGACGTCCTCCGGCAGACCCTCCTGGGCGGCGGCCCGGCGCAGCAGCGAGGCGCACAGCTCGGAGGTGGCCGGGTGGTCCGGGTGGGCCTTGACGACGACGGGGCAGCCCGCGGCGAGTGCGCTGGCGGTGTCGCCGCCGGGCACCGAGAAGGCGAGCGGGAAGTTGCTCGCGCTGTAGACGGCGACGACGCCCAGCGGCACCTTCCAGCGCCGCAGGTCGGGCCACGGCGGGGTGCGGGTGGCGTCGGCGTGGTCGATGTGCACGTCGAGGAAGCCGCCCTCCTCGACGATGTCGGCGAAGGCGCGCAACTGTGCCGTCGTACGGGCCAGTTCGCCGGTGAGGCGGGGCGCGCCGAGGGCGGTCTCCGCGTCGGCCGTCGCGACCACCTCGTCCCGCGCCTCGTCCAGCAGGCGGGCGGCGGTGCGCAGCAGGGCGGCCCGCACCGGGCGTTCGGCCAGTGCCGCGCGGGCGCCGTGGGCCGCGCGTACGGCGCGGTCCACGTCCTCGGGCGCGGCCTCCTGGGCGACCTGCTCCCGGCGCTTCCCGGTTCGGGGATCGACGCTCCAGACTGGTGCTGCGGTCACGGTGGGGGTCCTCCGGTTCCTGCCGGTGTGCCGGTCCGCCGCGACGGCCGGGGCCGACCGGTGTGCGTTCGCTATTCTGAACGGCGTTCCTGTGTATGAATGTCAGGAACTCTATTTGCGGGCTTTCGAAGGGGTCAAGAGGCATGTCGACTGCCGAGACGGGTGGCGCACAGGTCAAGTCCGCGGTGCGGACCGTGGAGTTGCTGGAGTACTTCGCCCAGCTCCCCGGCATGCACAGCCTCGCGGCGGTGCAGGAGGCGGTCGGGTACCCGAAGTCCAGCCTGTACATGCTGCTGCGCACCCTGGTGGAGCTGGGCTGGGTGGAGACGGACGCGACCGGAACGCGCTACGGCATCGGGGTGCGGGCGCTGCTGGTCGGCACCTCGTACATCGACGGGGACGAGGTGGTGGCGGCGGCGCGGCCGACCCTGGACCGGCTCTCCGACGACACCACGGAGACCATCCACCTCGCCCGGCTCGACGGCACCAACGTGGTGTACCTGGCCACCCGGCAGTCCCAGCACTACCTGAGGCCCTTCACCCGGGTCGGCCGCCGCCTGCCGGCGCACTCCACCTCGCTCGGCAAGGCGCTGCTGGCCACCCGCACCGACGAGCAGGTGCGCGAGCTGCTGCCGCAGACGCTGCCCGCGCTGACCGAGCACACCATCACCGACCGGGAGCAGCTGATCGAGGAGCTGCACCAGGTGCGCGAGCGGGGGTTCGCGGTGGACCGGGAGGAGAACACGCTGGGGCTGCGCTGCTTCGGTGTGGCGGTCCCCCAGCGCACCCCGGCCCGCGACGCGATCAGCTGCTCGGTGCCGGTGGCCCGGCTCACCGGCACCCACGAGCAGTCGATCGTGGACGCCCTGTTCGACGCACGCGACCGGCTCACCCTGGCCACCCGCCGGCTCTGAACCCCGCCGCCCACGGGGCCCAGCGGACTGCCCGGTCTGACCGGCGCCGGGGTCCGCCGGGGACACCCGGGCGCCGGGTTCCTCAGGCGGCTCCTCGGAGGGCGGCGCGCGCGACGAGGCGGGGCCAGGCGGTGGCGTCGCTGCTCGGGATCCGGGGCCGGGCGAGCCCGTGGGCGCCGCGCGCGGGATCGGGGGCGGCGTCAGAGTTCGTGCGGCTCGCACTCGTCGAGCTGCCCCGCCCCGGCCCACCGGGCGACGAACCCCGGCACGTCGCCGGTCTCGTCGACCCGGGCCCGCAGTTCCGGGCTCCAGCCCGCGTCCCGCCGGAGGACGGCGTCCGGGTGCTCGGCGTTGTACCGCGCGATCAGGTCGACCTCCGCGCCGTTGACGAAGTTGTCCTCCGCCGTGATCGGCGCCTCGCTCCACTTGTGCAGGACCGCGCCGGCCGGGACGGACGCGGGGAGGGTGAAGTGGTTCTTCTCCGCGTGGATCGCCGACTCCTTGCCGACGCCGTAGGCGTAGCCGAAGACCGCCGGGTCCTTGACCAGGTGGTGGTTGTTGTAGACGTCGACCTGGCCGAACCGCACGCGCGGCGTGCGCTCCCCGGTGTCCCGGAACAGGTTGTGGTGCAGGGTGACGCGCAGCTTGCCCTGGTCGGTGGCGGTCGCGCTGTCGCTGTTGCCGATCAGGATGGTCTTGCTGTGGTCCGCGAAGACGTTCCAGGAGAGGGTGACCAGGTCGGCGCCGCGCACCACGTCGAGCTGCCCGTCGTGCTGCTGGAACTCCCGCCCGTAGTAGCGGGGTTGGGCGGCGTCGGGCCGGCGGCCGTCGGTGAAGGTGTTGTGGTCGGCCCACACGTGGGTGGAGCCGTACACCACCAGGCTGTCGTACTCGGAGTTCCAGTTGCCCTCGGCCCCGTCGGTGGGGTCCCACTGCGGGAAGCAGTCGAAGGTGTCCTCGAAGGTGAGGTTGCGGACGATCACGTTGTCCACGTCGCGCACCTGGACGTTGGCTCCCAGCAGCCTGGCGTGGTCGCCGACGCCCACGAGGGTGGTGTTCGACCCGAGGTTCAGCCGGATCTGCGCGGCCTGGCGCGCCGCGGAGGCCAGGCGCGCCTCCTCCTGCGGCCCCGAGGGGTCGGCCTTCCCCCAGGTGGCGGGGTCGTAGGCGGCGAGGTAGCCCTCCAGGGAGTACCCGTCCGTCGCGTAGTCGGCGCAGCTCAGCGGCCTGCCGGAGGCGTCGCTGTTGGCGTCGAGCGTGCCCGCGACCCGGATGATCCTGGGGGTGGCGTCCCCGTTGCCGACAGCGGCCTTGAGCTCGGCCCAGGTGTCGACGGTGTACACGTGCGCGCGGCGGGCGGCGGCGCCTCCGGTGGTGCCGCCGTCGGCGGCGGCCCAGCCGTCGTGCTGCGGGAGGACCTGGCGGGCGGGGTCACCCGGCGCGGCGCCGGCGGCCCCCGCCGACGTCACGGCCAGGGTCAGCGCGGTGCAGCCGACGAGGGCCGCTCTGGCGAGGCGTGCGGGACGTGCCGGACGTGCCGGACGTGACTGACTGCGCATTGCGGCTCCTGAGGAGGGGAGTTGAGCGAGGTGTGGTGGTCCGTTCGGCCGGTGGGGGTGCGCCGGGTGGAGGCCCGGGCCGCGGGCGCGGGGACGGTGCCCGCGCCCGGGTGCGGGGGGGCTGCGCCGGCGGTGGCAGGAGCGGCGGCGGGGCGGGGGTGAGGTCACGCCCCGCCCGCCGCGCTGTCACTGCTGCTGCTTCCACTCCGCCTGGGCGTCGTCGAGCAGTCCGGCGAGCTTGTCCGTGAACTCCTTCGCGCTGATCTCACCGAGCAGCAGCTTCTGGAAGTCCGGCTCGGTGTCGGCCTTGCTGATGTTGTTCCAGTCGGGCAGGTAGTACGGCAGCTGGACGACCTTGGTGCCGGGGTCGTTGAGGGACTCCATGGCCGCCTTGACCGGCTTCACCTCGTTGATCCAGGTGTCGCCGGACGCCTCGGTGTTGGCGGGGATGGAGCCGGCCTCCTGGTTCCAGAGGCTGTTCATCTCGTGGGACGCGGCGAACTCGATGAACTTCCAGGCGGCCGTCTTGTTCTTGCTGCTCTTGAACAGGCCGAGCCCGTCGACCGGGTTGGAGACGATGGTGCGCGGGCTGCCCTCGGCGGACGGCGGCAGCGGGATGCCCTCGACCTTGTCCTTGCCGAACGCCTTCACGTGGTCGCCGTAGGAGCCGAGGTTGTGCTGCAGCATGCCGATGTCGCCCTGGCCGAACTGGGCGACCATCTTGGCGAAGTCGTTGTTGAGGTCGGCCTCGGGCGTCGCCTTCTTGTAGAGGCCGACGTACTTCTCGAGCGCGGCGACGTTCTTCGGATCGTTGACGGTGGTCCTGTCGCCGTTCCAGAAGGTGTCGATGCCGGACTGGGCGTACATCATGTCGAGCGCCTGGGCGACCGAGCCGGCGCCGCCGCGGATGGTGAAGCCGAACTTGTTCTTCTTCGCGTCGGTGAGCTTCTCGGCGGCCTCGTAGAACTTGTCCCAGCTGGTGGGCGGTTCGGCGCCGGCCGCCTCGAACAGGTCGGTGCGGTACCAGAGGGTGCCCTGGTTGGCGCTGGTCGGCACGGAGTACATCTCGTCGCCGCGTCCGCCGGCCGACCTGACGCTCTCGGCCATCTGCTCGGAGAGCTTGCCCTTCAGCGCGCTTCCCTCGAGCCGGTCGCCGACCGGCTCGAGGGCGTCCTGGGCGACCATGTTGGCCAGGTACGCGGTGCCGACGCCGCCGACGTCGGGCAGGCCGCCGCCGGCGATGGCCGTGTCGTACTTCGACTGCACGTCGGTGATGGGTATCGGCACGTACTTGACGTCGATGTCCGGGTTCTTCTTCTCGAACTCGGCGATGATCTTCTCCCAGACGGGGGTGCGGACACCGCCGTTGTTGTCCCAGAAGGTGATCGTGCCCTTGCCGGAGCCCTCGTCGCCGCCGCCCGCGCTGCCGTCGTCGCCGCAGGCGGTGGCGGTCAGGGCGAACACCGCGGCCAGCGCCACGGCTGCGGTCGTTCTCCGGTTCCGGTGATTCGTCGCTCTCATGCTCGGCTCTTCTCTCGTGAAAGGGGTTCCTTGTGGTGCGGTGACGCGGTGATGCGGTGCGTGGTGCGATGCGGTGGTGCTCGGGTCCGCCGGTCGGTGCGCGTTCGTGCGGCCGGTGCCGGTCGTGCGCTCGGTACCAGGTGGGGTCAGGCGGTGGTGCGGTAGCGGGTGAAGGTTCCGGTCCCCGCGGCGTCGGTCCCTGCGGCTTCGGTTCCCGCGGCGCCGGTCCCCGGTGGGGCGGCGGCGAACAGGGCGAGCAGGGCCCCGGTCCAGCCCCAGGGGGCGGCGGCGAACACCTTCCCGGATGCCTGGAGTCCGGTCCCGTCGCCGGTGTCGACGAGGAAGCGGCACCGGGCGCCCGGGGACACCTCGACGCGCAGCCGGGCCCGCCCACCGGGCGCGTCCCGGGCACGCGCCGCGTCCCGCTCCCGGGAAGCGGAGTCCTCGGCGAACCGGTGGACGAGGCGGACCGCGCCGTCGGCGGCACGCTCCAGCCCGATCCAGGCGTAGGCGTCCCCGACGACCGCGAGGCCGGCCCGGGCGCCCGCCGCGGCCCCGTCGAGGCGGAGGTCCACCTCGGCGGTGAAGGTCTCGGCGGGCATCCGCTGGGTCAGCAGGTGGCCCAGCGAACGCAGGTCGTCGACCTGGCCGGTGCGGACGCAGGTCAGCCGCAGTCCGTCACCGTCGTGCGCGGTGGTCCACCTCTCCCCCGGGTCGGCCGCCCACTGCCACTGAAGACCGAACCCGCCGCCCGCGAAGTCGTCGTCGGTGGCCGGCGCGGCCACCGGCTGCGGCGGCGCCTGGGGCTTGCGGTGGACGGCGACGGGCGTGCCGTCGTCGCCCAGCACGGGCCAGGGCGACCCCTGTTCGTCCGCGGTCCAGCGCATCGGCTGGAGGTGGACGACCCTGCCGTGCGCGCCGCGGGACTGGAAGTGCAGGAACCAGTCCTCCCCCTGCGGGGTGCGCACCCAGCCGCCCTGGTGGGGGCCGTTGACGTCGGTGCCGCCCTGCTCCAGGACGACCTTCTCCTCGTACGGGCCATGGAAGGACCGCGCGCGGAAGGCGCCCTGCCAGCCGGTCTCCACCGACCCGGCGGGGGCGAGGATCCAGAACCAGCCGTCGTGGCGGTAGAGCTTGGGGCCCTCCAGGGTGAACCAGCCGGGCAGCAGGTCGCCGTCGACGAGGAGCGCGCCCTCGTCGAGGAGGGTGAGGCCGTCGGGGCTCATCCGGTGCCCGGTGAGACGGTTCTTCACCCCGGCGCGGGACCTGGCCCAGCCGTGCACCAGGTAGGCCTCGCCGGTCTCCTCGTCCCACAGCGGACAGGCGTCGATCAGCCCCTTGCCCGGCTTCAGCAGGTGCGGGGTGGTCCAAGGGCCGTCGATGCGCGGCGCGTTGACCTGGAGGACGCCCTGGTCCGGGTCGCCCCAGAAGATCCAGAAGCGGCCCGCGTGGTGCCGCAGCGCCGGGGCCCACACGCCGCGGTCCGGGCGGGGCACGGCGAAGTCCTCGTGCGGCGTGAGCCGGTCGAGGGCGTGCCCGACGAGGGTCCAGTTGACCAGGTCGCGGGAGTGCAGCAGGGGCAGGCCGGGGGCGCGGCCGAAGCTGGAGGCGGTGAGGTAGTAGTCGTCGCCGACGCGGATCACGTCGGGGTCGGACCAGTCGGCGTTCAGGACCGGGTTGCGGTAGGTGCCGTCGCCGAGGTCGGCGGTCCACGGCCGGTTCGTGGAGGCGGTGTTCACGGCGTGACCGCCTCCTTCGCGAGCTTCGCGAGGTCGCCGGCCGCGTCGCGGTCGAGGCGGCCGTCGGCGACGACGGTGGCCACCCGGCGTACGAGGGTCTGCCCTGCCCCGAGGGTGACGGGGCGCGACCAGGCGAGGGACGAGCCGACGCCCGGGTACTCGGCGGTCCGCACGAACCAGGGGTCGCGGCGGGTGGCCTCGTCGGCGCCGGCGAGGACCAGGGTCCAGCCGTCTCCGGTGAGGGCGAGCCAGTCGGCGCTCCGGCCGTGGACGGCCTCCTCGCCGTCGGCGTCCGGGGTGAGGACGGCGGGGGCGCCGGCCTCCTTGGGGGCGCGCCAGAAGAAGCCCCCGTAGCCCGCGCCGGGGCGGCCGTTGGTGGCGGGGCTGCCGATGGTGACGGACCCGTCCGCCGGGGTGAGCGCGAAGGTCAGGCCGAGGGCCCAGGCGCGGTCGGTGAGCGCGGTGGCCGTGACGGTGCGCCGCTCACGCAGCAGCGCGGCGCCGCCCGCCTCCCAGACGAGGTCCTCCTCGATGCGGCCGTCCTGCTTGCGGTGCCAGCCCGTGTGGCGCTGGACGCCGTGGTTGTCGAGCAGCACCGGGCCGCGGTCGCGGACGAAGGTGCGGCCGCCCCAGAAGCTGTGGCCGTCGACGTCGGGCACGGCCACGCCCGCGCCGAGGTGGTGGAGGTGGTCGGCGGGCAGTTCCTCGGTGACGACCACGCCGGCGAGGGTGGTCACCGGGTGGAGGTAGGGGCGGGGCGAGAGCCGCGGGTCCAGGTCGGGGCGGACGGCGTAGCGGGCGACCCGCCGCCCGGCGCAGCGCAGGTCGGCGAGGACCTCCACGGAGGAGACGTCCCGGGGCACGGTCATGAGGTCCTCGTTCCGGCGGAGGCGGCCGGCGCCGCCCAGGGTTCGGCGCCGGTCTCGGAGAACAGGCGCAGGGTGTCGGCGCAGGCGGCGACCAGACCGTCGACGCCGGGCACCACCCGCCGTGGCGCGGGGGTGTCGTGCGCGGTGCGCCAGGCGTGCGGCGGCAGCGGGCGGGGTTCGGGGGCGGTGCGGACCGCCTCCAGGACGCGCATGAAGGCGCCGGAGCGGGCGGGCGGGGCGAGCAGTTCCGTGCCGTCCGCGAGGTGGTCGAGGAGGTTCTCCAGCAGGTCGGTGCGGCCGTGGACGTGCTCCTCGGGACCGTGTCCGGCGCGCTGCAGGAGCACCCGGTCCTCCTTGTACCAGAAGGTGATCCGGCCGCTCTCGCCGTGGACGAGGACGTACGGTTCGCCGGCCCGCTCCGCGCACAGCGTCGCGGCGACGACGACGTCCGTCCCGTGCGTGGTGGTGACGCGGACGCAGGAGGTGTCGTCGGCCTCGATGTCGTTGGCGCGCAGCAGTTCCGTCTCGATGCCGGTGACGTCCTCGGCGCGTTCGGCGTCCGCCAGGGCGAGGGCGGTGGAGACGGCGTGGGCCAGCGGGTTGGTGAGCACGCCGTCGACGACGTCGACGGGGCCGAGACGGCGCCGGCCGGCCCAGGGGGCGCGGCCCCAGTAGGCGGTGTCGCGGACCCAGGCCCCGGCCGCGGAGATCCCCCTGACCCGGCCGATCGCGCCGGCGGAGATCAGCTCGCGGACGGCGGGCACGGCGTGCGAGCCGAGGGTCTGGAAGCCGATCTGGCAGACGGTGCCCGCCGCGCGCACCGCGTCCTGGACCCGGCGGTGGGCGGCCCAGGAGGCGGCGGGCGGCTTCTCCAGCAGGAGGTGCACCCCGCGCGCGGCGGCGGCGGTGGCGAGCTCGGCGTGCGTCTGCAAGGGGGTGCAGACGACGGCGACGCGGGCGCCCGTGCTCTCCAGGAGGGCGGCGAAGTCGGCCGACTGCTCGGGCCGGGAGGCGAAGCCGGTCAGCTCGGCGTCGGTGAGTGGGGTGAGGTCGCAGACTCCGGCCAGCCGTGCCCGTCCGGCGCCCTCCAGGCGGCGGATGTTGTCCAGGTGCCGGCGGCCGTGGCCGCGCGCGCCGGCGAGCACCAGGGGCAGCGGCGGCGGGGTCGGGTGCGGGGCGCTCATGGTGCGGGCCTCCTCGGGAGTACGCACGGACGGGGGAAGAAGGAAGGGCGGGGAAGCGGAAAGGGCGCAGGAGCGAGAGGTCGGAGAAGCCAGGGCGGGGAAGCGAGGGCGGGTGGGTGGGAAGGGCGTGGACGCCGGAGAGGCGTGCACGGACGGGGGGCGGGTGGCGGCGGGTCAGCCCTTGACGGCGCCCGCGCTGAAGCCGGTGATCAGCCACTTCTGGATGAAGGCGAAGACGATGACGACGGGGACGGCGGCGATCACTCCGCCGGCGGCGAGCGCTCCGAGGTCCACGCTGTCCGCGCCGATCAGGGTGTTGAGGCCGACCGGGATGGTCTGCTTGTCCTGCTCGCTGAGGAACATCAGCGCGAACAGGAAGTGGTTCCAGCTGTGCACGAAGGCGAAGGACCCGACCGCGATCAGCCCCGGCCGCAGCAGCGGCAGGACGACGGCGCGGAAGGCCCGCAGTCGTGAGCAGCCGTCGACCCAGGCGGCCTCCTCCAGGGAGACCGGCACGTTCTTGATGAAGCCGCTGATCAGGATGATGGACAGCGGGAGCTGGAAGACCGTCTCGGCGATGATCACGCTCTCCAGCGAGTTGATCATCCGCAGGTTGCGGAAGATCTCGAAGAGCGGGACCAGCATGAGCGCGCCCGGGATGAACTGCGAGCACAGCAGCGCCAGCATGAAGGCGTTCTTCACCCGGAAGTCGAACCGGGCCAGCGCGTAGCCGCCGGACAGGGCGATCACGGTGGTGGTGACCAGGGTGGCCACGCCGACCAGCATGCTGTTCTGGAAGAAGACGCCGAAGCTGCGCTCGTTCCAGACCTTCTCGAAGTGCTCGAAGGTGATCGGCCAGGGCACCAGCGAGGTCGATCCGGCGGGCCTCAGCGCGAAGAGCAGCATCCAGTAGAACGGCACGAGGGTGAAGAGCAGGTAGAGCCCGAGCGGCAGGTGGATCTGCCAGCGCGGCGCCTCGTCGAAGGCGCGGTGGCGGCGCCTGCGGCGCGGGGTCTGGTGGGAGATCGCGGGGGTGTAGGCCGGGGGCGCCGTACGGCGGTCGCCCGTCTCGGCGAGTGCGGCGGTCACCGGGGGTCGCCTCCGAACTTGCTCAGACGCAGGTAGAGGATGGAGCAGAACAGGAGGATCACGAAGGCCACGGTGGTCAGCGCGGAGGCGTACCCGAAGTCGTGGCCCTCGATGCCCGTGTTGGCGACGTACAGCGGGAGCGTGGTGGTGACGCCCGCGGGGCCGCCGCCGGTCAGGGTGTAGAGGAGGTCGACGTTGTTGAACTCCCACACGGCGCGCAGCAGCGTGGAGAGGATGATGGCGTCCTTCAGGTGCGGCAGCGTGATGTGCACGAACTGCCGCAGCCGGCCGGCGCCGTCGACCGACGCCGCCTCGTACAGGTCCTTGGGCACGGACTGCAGGTCGGCGAGGATGAGGATCGCGAAGAACGGGACCCCGCGCCAGAGTTCGGTGACGACCACGGCCCAGAAGACGGTGTCGGTGTCGGACAGCACGGAGGTGCCGTAGGCGCCGATCCCGGCGTCCGCCAGGTAGCGGCTCACCCCGGTCGAGGGGTTGTAGAGCAGCATCCAGATGGTGGTGGTCAGCACCCCGGAGACGGCCCACGGGGAGAAGACCATGGCGCGGGCGAGGGCGCGTCCGACGAAGGTCTGGTTGACCAGCAGGGCCAGCGCCAGGCCGAGGACCAGCTGGAGCGAGACCTCGGTGACGACCCATTTGGCGCTGAACACCAGGGAGTCGCGGAAGAGCGGGTCGTCGGTGAAGATCCGGGTGAAGTTGTCGAAGCCCGCGAAGCCGTCGCGCCAGGGCTTGGTGACGTTGTAGTGCTGGAGGCTGTAGTAGAAGACGCTGAGCACCGGGTACGCGATGAAGCCCAGCATGAGCAGCCCGGCGGGGGCGATCAGCAGGTAGGGAAGGCGGCGCGGGGTGCTGCCGCCGTTCCCGCGTCGTCGTCCGGGCGCGCCCCGGGACGTCCTGCCCGGTGTCTTCGCCGCGGTGGCGGCGGGGGCTGCTGGGGCCATGACCTCTGTCTCCGTTTCGTTCACGGTGGTGCGTGTCGTACGGGGAGCCGGGCCCGCTCCGGGGGCCCGGAGGGCGGCGGGTCGGCCGACGAGGCCGGCAGAAAGCGCTTGCTCCACGGCGTGCGCCGGTCCGGGCGCGGAGGCGGACGCGGTGGGTGGTGGGGCGCCGCCGGCCGGGGCTCGGCCGGCCGGCGGCGGTTCAGCCGGCGTAGGGTTCGGGCACCTTGCCCGGGCGGGCGAGGAAGGCGAAGTCGCAGCCGGTGTCGGCCTGGGTGATCTGCTCCTGGTACAGCGCGCCGTAGCCGCGTTCCCACTTCTGCGCGGGCGCCGTCCAGGCGGCGCGGCGGCGCTCCAGTTCGGCCTCGTCGACCTCCAGGCGCAGGGCGCGGGCCGGGACGTCGAGGGTGATCAGGTCGCCGGTGCGCACCAGGGCCAGCGGGCCGCCGACGTACGACTCGGGCGCCACGTGCAGCACGCAGGCGCCGTAACTGGTGCCGCTCATCCGGGCGTCGGAGATCCGCACCATGTCCCGCACGCCCTCCTTGAGGAGGTACTCGGGGATGGGCAGCATCCCGTACTCCGGCATGCCGGGCCCGCCCTGCGGCCCCGCGTTGCGCAGCACCAGGACGTGGTCGGCGGTGATGCCGAGCGCGGGGTCGTCGATGGTGCGCTGCATGGTGCGGTAGTCGTCGAAGACGACGGCCGGGCCGGTGTGCCGCAGCAGGTGGGGCTCGGCGGCGATGTGCTTGATCACCGCGCCGTCGGGGCAGAGGTTGCCGCGCAGGACGGCGACGCCGCCCTCGTCGGCCAGCGGCCGCTCACGCGGGCGGATGACCTCGTCGTCGTGGACGAGGGCGCCTTCGAGCTGGGCGCGGAGCGTGGGGTGGGCGGCGGTGGGCCGGTCCAGGTGGAGGACGTCGGTGAGGCGCGAGAGGAATCCGGGCAGGCCGCCCGCGAAGTGGAAGTCCTCCATGAGGTACGCGCCGCCGGGCCGCAGGTTGGCGAGGACCGGCACGGTGCGGGCGATGCGGTCGAAGTCGTCGAGGGTGAGGGTGACGCCGGAACGGCCGGCCATGGCGATCAGGTGGATGACGGCGTTGGTGGAGCCGCCGAGCGCGAGGACGGTGGCGACCGCGTCCTCGTACGCCTCCCGGGTGAGGATCTTCGACGGCGTGACGTCCTGCCACACCATGCCGACGATGCGGGCGCCGGCGGCCGCGGCCATCCGTTCGTGGCCCGAGTCCACGGCGGGGATGGACGAGGCGCCGGGCATCGTCATGCCGAGCACCTCGGCGGCGGCGGTGAGGGTGGAGGCGGTGCCCATGGTCATGCAGTGGCCGGGCGAGCGGGCCAGTCCGTTCTCCAGCTCGGCGAGTTCGCCGTCGCCGATCTCGCCGGTGCGCCGCTGGTCCCAGTACTTCCACATGTCGGTGCCGCTGCCGAGGACCTCCTTGCGCCAGTGGCCCGGCAGCATGGGCCCGGCCGGCACGAACACGGCGGGCAGGTCGGCGCTGGCGGCGCCCATCAGCAGGGCGGGCGTGGTCTTGTCACAGCCGCCGAGGAGCACGGCCCCGTCCACCGGGTAGGAGCGCAGCAGTTCCTCGGTCTCCATGGCGAGGAGGTTGCGGTAGAGCATGGGGGTCGGCTTCTGGAAGGTCTCCGAGAGCGTGGAGACCGGGAACTCCAGCGGGAAGCCGCCCGCCTGCCACACCCCGCGCTTGACCGCCTGGGCGCGTTCGCGCAGGTGGACGTGGCAGGGGTTGATGTCGGACCAGGTGTTGAGGACCGCGACGACGGGCTTGCCGAGGTGCTCCTCGGGCAGGTAGCCGAGCTGGCGGGTGCGGGCGCGGTGGCTGAAGGTGCGCAGACCCGACGAGCCCGTGGAGACGGAATCGCCGTACCAGCGGCGGCTGCGCAGGTCCTCCGGACGCAGGGTGGCGGGGCCCGGCGCCCCGGGGTGCGGGGCGTCAGGACGCGAGGCGTCGGTGCGCGAGGCGTCGGTGCGCGAGGCGTCAGGGCTCGGGGCGTCAGGGCTCGGGGCGTCAGGGCTCGGGGCGGCGGTGCGCGCGGCGGCGGTGCGGTCGGTCATATCCCCCACCCCTTCAGCAGGGCGGCGACCGCGGCGCGGCGCTCCTCGGTGATCTCGTGGCTGGGCGGACGGACGTCGCGCCGGCACAGGCCCAGCGCGGCGAGGGCCTCCTTGACGACGCTCACGTTGTCCGCGGACTGCCGGTCGGCGCGCAGTTCCTCGAACGGCCGGACCCGCTCCCACACCTCCATGGCGGCCGGCAGGTCGCCTCCCCGCAGGGCGTCCAGCATCGCGAGGGACAGCTCGGGGGCGACGTTGACCAGCCCCGAGGTGAACCCGGTGGCGCCGCCGGACCAGTAGGCCGGCGCGTACAGCTCGGCGAGGCCGGCCACCCACACGAAGCGCTCCAGGCCCGCGTCGCGGGCGAAGGCGGCGAAGTGCGCGGCGTCCGGCACCGCGTACTTCACGCCGACCACGTTGGGGCAGTACGCGCCCAGTTCGGCGAGGGCCCCGCCGTCCAGGTGCGGGTTGCGGATGTAGGGGACGACGCCCAGTTCCGGCACGGCCTCGGCGACCGCCCGGTGGTAGGCGATCCAGCCGTCGCGCGAGACGTAGGGGTGGACGGGCTGATGGACCATGACCATCCGCGCTCCCGCCTCGCGGGCGTGGACGGCGGCGGCCACGGCGGCCGGCACGTCGTGGCCGACGCCGACGACGATCGTCGCCCGGTCCCCCGCCTCCTCCACCGTCACCTCGGTGACGGTGCGCCGCTCCTGGGGGGTCAGCGTGTAGAACTCCCCGGTGTTGCCGTTCGGGGTGAGGGTGCGCACGCCCGCGTCCAGCAGGCGGCGCAGCAGCACCCGGTGCGCGGCGAGGTCGAGACCGCCGTCGGCGTCGAACGGCGTCGCGGGGATCGCGACGACGTCGGCCAGTGCTGCCCTGAGAGGAGTGTGGTCCGCGTGCGCCATCGAGGCCGCCCTTTCTTCTCCGTGACGATGTCCGTGCACCTGCGTCTGCTGGGCCCGACCGGTTCCTGTCACATGGCGGCCTCCTCCTCGGGGAAGGCCCGGTGGACGAAGGAGGCGATGTGGTCGTGCAGGGCGCGGGCCGCGCCGTCCGCGTCGCCGGCCCGGGCCAGCCGCAGGATCTCCCGGTGCTCGGCGGCCTCCCGCTCCCAGGAGGGGATGGCGCCCCACACCACCGCGGAGACGAGCGCGGCCTGGTCGCGGACCTCGTCGAGCATCCGGGCGAGCAGCGGGTTTCCGCAGGGCACGTACAGGGCGCGGTGGAACTCCCGGTTGGCGAGGCTGCGTTGGGCGTTGTCCTCGGCCTCGTCGGCCCGCACCAGCGCGTCCGCCGCGACGTCCAGGGACGCCTGGCGGGCGATGGTGCGCCGCAGCGCCTCCGGCTCGAGCAGCAGGCGGACGTCGTACACCTGGTGGGCCATGGCCGCGTCCACCTCGCGCACGGTGACGCCCTTGTACTGGCTCATCACCACGAGCCCGGTTCCGGCCAGCGTCTTGAGCGCCTCGCGCACCGGCGTCTTGGACACCCCGAACCGTGCGGCGAGCTCGGCCTCCACCAGCGCCTGACCGGGCACGAGCTGCCCGGTCAGGATGCCGTGCTTGATCGCGTCCAGCACGTACTGGGTGCGCGAGGGGATGGGAGCGGGGGCGGCGAAGGCCATGGGCTCTCTTTCGTATCCGACGTATCGCGTCTCATATATGACGTACGAAGTACGACGCGACGAAGCTAGGGCCGTGGCTGTGTTTCGTCAACGCTTCGGACGAGGAAATCCCGTGTTGCCAAGGGGAGTTGTGCCGCACGGGGTGCCCGTAGGATGTCGGGATGCACCCGCCGGCCTGGAAGAACCACCGCGTCCTGGTCGCCGTGTGGGCGGTGTTGTGCGGGGCGAGTCTTGTCGTCACCCTCGCACTCGAAGCCTCCCCGGCACCGGTCCCGGCGCCCGCCTCGCGGGAGCCCGGGGGACCTGTCAGCGCCGACTGTGCCGCGTACGTCGCGGACGTCGAGAGGACACTGGCCGAGGCAAGGCAGGAGGGCCGGGCGGTGGACGTGCAGAACTTCACGCGGGCCGAGTCCGGTGCCGAGGACTGCGACGCCGCCGTCCGCGACCACATGGCCGGCCGGCGATGACCCCGGCTGCGTGGCGACCCGCCAGGCAGCCGGGGTGTGCGGCGTGGACCGGCCTCGTCGGGCCCGCGGCGGGCGGCGACGGGCACTCCGGCCGCGTGAGAGCGCGCGGGGCCGGGCGGCGGCGCGCGGGGCCGGGTGACGCCGGGCTCACGGTAGTCGGGCCCAGGGGCGACGGCCGGGCTCCGGGACGGCGGTCGTATTCAATGGCGGCGATCGGGCTCCGGAACGGCGATCGGACGCAAGGCCGGGGCCGGCGCCCCGGGGCCCGGGGCGCCGGCGGGCTACGCGTCGGGTCGGCCGAGTTCGGCGAGCTGTTCCGTGACGACCCGCAGGTCGGGGTCGGAGGCGAGCCCCGCGTGGTAGAGGCGCAGTTCCGTGGCGCCCAGCGAGGCCGCGTGGGCGGCGTCCGCGGCGAGCGTGCCCGGGCTCCCGCCCATGCCGGAGACCACCGTGAGGTTCGCCGCCAGCACGGTGCCCGCCCGCCGGTGCGGCGCGAAGGGGCCGAGGACCGCCTCCCGGGCCGCGGCGCTCCCCGTGCAGGGCAGGACGACACCGTCCGCGAGGCCCAGTACGTGCCCCGCGTCGACCCCCGCGTTGGCCCCGCAGCGGTACGGCGCCGGGTCGGCGTGCAGCAGGACCCGGAAGCCGGGCGGCGCTGCGGCCCGCACCGCCTCGACGGCGGCCTCCTGCAGGGCGCGCGCGGCCTGGACGCGCCAGGCGAGGGTCGCCGCGGCCGGGCCGGAGCCGAGCAGCCTCTCCACGGCGGGCCATCCGGTGGCCTGCGAACCGCCCACCGCCCACACGGGTTCCAGGGCGCGCCGCACGTGCGCCGCCAGTTCACGGGCGTCCCACCCCTGGCCGGCGTACCCGTCACGGCAGTCGGGGCAGAAGCACAGCGACATCAGGTACTGGGTCGCGTCGCCGAGCACCACCCCGCCGGCCTTGTCGTGGGCGTGCAGATGCGCGAAGCCGTACCAGCCGCAGGACTCCAGTTCGGTGCCCGCCGCACCGGGACGGACGGCCGCCTCCGCGGCGAGGGAGGCGAGGTACTCGCGCACCGCGGGCCGGGCGATGCACGGGGCCCACGGGTAGCGGTCCCCGTAGGCGTTGACCACGCCGATGTCCGGATGTTCGGCACCCAGCCGGGAGTTGTGGGCGAGCACCACCCAACTGTGCACCTCCAGACCGGCGTCGGCGAGCGCCGCGGCGGCCTGCCCGAAGGGGTCCTTCCCGGCCGGCGCCCACTCGCCCGCCGGGTAGGGCCGCAGTTCACGGCCGTCCCAGCGGCCGGCGTCGGGCGGGTAGAGCACCGCGGCGTGCTCGGCGGTGACGATCCGGTGGGCGGGATGCCGGGGCGTCACCGCGCGCGTGGAGTGGTAGGCGGAGGCGAGCGTCACCCGCCGCACGCCGATCGCGGCGGTGCGGGCGGCGGCCTTGGGGTCGCCGACGACGTCCCAGGGGTACAGGAAGGCGGAGGCCCTCACGCCGCACCCCCTTCGGACAGCAGCGCGTACCCGCGCTCGACGATGCGGCCGAGTTCCTCGACGTGTCCGGCGGCCGGTTCGCTCAGCGGCGGACGCACCTCGCCGACCTTCCCGCCGCGCAGCCGCACGCCCGCCTTGACGAGGGAGACGGCGTAGCCGCGTCCCCGGGAGCGCAGTTCGACCAGGGGGCGGTAGAAGCCGTCGATGAGGCGGTCGGCGGTCGCGTCGTCGCCGGTGGTGAGCGCCCGGTGGAAGGCGACGGCGACCTCCGGGGCGAAGCAGAAGGCCGCGGAGGAGTAGAGCGTGACGCCGACGCCCCGGTAGGCAAGCGCGGTGAGCTCGGCCGTGGGAAGCCCGTTGAAGTAGAGGAAGTCGGAGCCGGGCAGTTCGGTGCGCACGGCACTGACGATCCGCTGCACCAGGTCGAGGTCGCCGAGGCCGTCCTTCAGGCCGACGATCCGCGGGTGGCGGGCCAGCCGGGCCACCGTATCCGGGGCGAACACCGCGTTGTCGCGCTGGTAGACGATGACGTCGAGGCCGGTGGAGTCCGCGAGGGCGGTGTAGTGCGCCAGCAGCCCCTCCTGGTCCGCGACGACCAGGTACGGGGGCATGGCGAGCAGTCCGTCGGCGCCCGCCTCCTCGGCGGCGCGGGCGTACTGGACGGCGAGCGCGGTGCCGTAGCCGGCGCCCGCGAAGACCGGCACCCGCCCCGCCGCCTCGGCCACCGCGGCGGCGACGCAGAGCCGGAACTCCTCGAGCGTCAGGGCGTGGAACTCGCCGGTGCCGCAGCACGCGAAGACGGCCGCGGCGCCTGCGTCGACGCCGTCGCGCACGTGCGCGCGCAACGCGTCGGTGTCGACGGACCCGTCGGGCCCGTACGCGGTGACGGGGAAGAACAGCACGCCGTCGAGCCGGGCACTGAGCGGGGGTGAGGTCGTGGTCACGGGACTCCCTGGACTGCGGACGGCGACGCGCCGGTGTGCAGGTGAAGCGCGTACGTGCGGGGTGGTCATGAATCTGACTGGCGTTTACATTTCTGAACGCTGGTCACGCTAGGGCAGCCGCCAATCCCGGTCAAGACGCGTAAGGACACACTTGACGCCGCGTCGGACACCTCCTTAGCGTGCGCACGAACCTGAACACCGTCCACGGATGCGGATCCGATCCCAGCCGCACCATCCGCTCCCGTCCGCCCCCCGTCCGTCAGACCCGAGGAGAAACGCCATGCCCGCTCCCCGCACCCTTCTGCTCACCGGCGCCGCGGGCGGACTCGGCACCCTGATGCGGGAGTTGCTCCCCTCCTACGGGTACAGCCTGCGGCTGTTCGACGTCATGCCCGTGGAGGGGGCGCGGGACACCGAGGAGGTGATCACCGCGGACCTGGCCGACCGGGCGGCGCTGCGCGAGGCGGTGCGCGGCGTGGACGCCGTCCTCCACCTCGCGGGCATCTCGCTGGAGGCGTCCTTCGAGAAGATCCTGCGCGCCAACATCGAGGGCACCTACCACCTCTACGAGGCGGTCCGCGAGGAGGGTGTCGGGCGCGTCGTCCTCGCCTCCAGCAACCACGCCGTCGGCTACACCCCCGCTCCGGCCGAGGGCGAACCGCTGATCCCGGTGGACACCCCGCGCCGCCCCGACACCTTCTACGGTCTCTCCAAGGCGTTCGACGAGGACCTGGCGCAGCTCTACTGGGACCGGCACGGCCTGGAGACGGTGTCCGTCCGCATCGGCTCCTGCTTCCCCGAGCCCACGACGGTGCGGATGCTGTCGATCTGGATGAGCCCGGCCGACGCCGCACGGCTCTTCCACGCGGCGCTGACCGCCGAGGACGTCGGTCACACCGTCGTCTACGGAAGTTCCGCCAACACCCGTCTGTGGTGGGACCTCTCCTCGGCGCGGGCGCTCGGGTACGAGCCGCGGGACGACTCCGAGCCGTACGCGGCGAAGCTCATCGCCGAGCAGGGCGAGCTCGACCGCTCCAGGCCCGAACAGGGCCTGCTCGGCGGGCACTTCACCACCAACCCGCCGATCTGGCCGCACTGACCCCCGCCCACGCCCCGCGACACCGCCCGCACCCCGCGAGCGTCGCCCGCGCCACGCGAGCGCCGCGCCGCCCCTCCCCGGCCTCGGGCCCCGTCGCGGGGCGTTCCGTCATCCCGTGCGGGGCGCCCCCGTCGAGGCGCGGACGACGAGCTCGGCGGCGACCTCGGCCACCCTCCCGGGCGGCGGCTTCTCCGTGCCCAGCGCCAGCCGTCCCGCCCGCGCACCCGCCTCCTGAAGCGGCAGCCGCACGGTCGTCAGGGCGGGCACGGCGTCCGCGCTGAACGGCAGGTCGTCGAAGCCGGCCACCGAGACGTCCTCCGGCACCCGTAGTCCCGCCTCGCGCAGGGCGACGCAGACACCGAGGGCCACCGTGTCGTTGGCCGCGACGACCGCCGTCAGGCCGGGCTCGCGCCGCAGCAGCTCCCGCGCGGCCTCGTAGCCGGTCCGCCGGTCGTAGGGGCCGTGCACGGTGAGCCCCTGACCGGCCGGGTCGCCGCCGAGGCCCGCGGCGGCCAGCGCCTCGCGGTGTCCTTCCAGCCGGTGGCGCGTGGTGGTGCGCTCGGCCGGACCCGCGGCGTAGCCGATGCGCCGGTGGCCGAGCTCCAGCAGGTGCCCGGTGAGGGCCCGGCCGCCGCCCCGGTTGTCGAACGGGAGCGCGGCGAGGACGGCGTCGGGGTGCGCGGTCAGCGGCGGCCGGCCGCACAGCACGACGCGGGTCCCCGCCTCCGCCAGCCGCGCCAGTTTCGCCGCGACCGCCGCCGCGTGGGCCGGGTCGTCGACGGTGTCGCCGGTGAGCACGACGGCCGCGGCGCGCTGGCGCTGCAGGAGGGTGAGGTAGGTCAGTTCGCGGTCCGGGGCGCCGCCGGTGTTGCAGACGACAGCGAGTTTCTCGCCGCCCGCCCGGCCGGTTCCGTCGCCGTCCCGGCACCCCATCTCGGCCTGGGCGGCCGAGGCCATGATGCCGAAGAACGGGTCGGCGATGTCGTTGACGAGGATGCCGACCAGGTCCGAGGTCGAGGCCGCCAGGGCGCTCGCCGGGCCGTTGAGCACGTAGTCCAGCTCGTCCACCGCGCGCAGCACGCGTTCCCTGGTCGCGGCGGCCACGGGGTAGTTGCCGTTGAGCACGCGGGAGACCGTGGCGGGCGAGACCTTGGCGCGGTTCGCCACATCCGACAAGGTCACTGACATGAGGGCCCTCCAGGCGCCGGCGGGTCGTGGGGGACGACGGGGAGCGGGCCGGCGCGCCGCCCCGCCCGGCCCTGGGCGATGGTCCCATCCTCACCGCCCGCGGCGCGGCACGAGGCGCCCGATCCGAGCCAGGTGACCGCGACGGTCTGTACGTGGGCGCGCGCGGTCGCTAGCGTACGTCGTAGAAAGCGCTTTCTACGCGCGCTTTCCGTGGTGCCCGTCACCGGCTCCACGCGTGCCCGCAGCCCGGCACCGGGTGGCTCGCGGAGGGCGGCCCGGCCGTCCCGGTCACGGGTTCTCGGCACCCCGGGCCCGGCGCCCCGAGCACCAGGGCCCTCAGAACGCGGGGCTCCGGCCCCCCGGCGCTCCGGACCACCCGACTCCCTCAACAGCGCAACACCGCAGCACCCCAGCACCAAGCACCAAGCACCAAGGCCACGGTGCATCGGCCGACCGACTACCCGGCCACCCGGCGCCTCGGCCCCCGGCGCCCCGCCACCCGGGTCCGCCGGCGGATCGGCGCCCCGGTGACGTGAACCGCCCGTCTCACAACGGGCCCGCTCCACAACCGGCCCGCCCCACAACGGGCCCGCCCGACAACGGAGGAGAGCACATGACACGCAGAACGGTGCGCATCGCGATGAACGGCGTCACCGGGCGGATGGGATACCGCCAGCACCTGGTCCGCTCGATCCTCGCCCTGCGCGAGGAGGGCGGCCTCGCCCTCGGCGACGGCACGGTGCTGTGGCCCGAGCCGGTCCTGGTCGGCCGCCGGGAGCACGCGTTGCGCGAGATCGCCGACCGGCACGGCCTGACCGAGTGGTCCACCGACCTCGACGCCGTGCTCGCCGACCCGACCGTCGACGTCTACTTCGACGCGCAGATCACCACCGCCCGCGTCGACGCCGTCCGCCGGGCGATCGCCGCCGGCAAGCACCTGTACGTGGAGAAGCCCACCGCCACCTCGCTGGAGGGCGCGTTGGAACTGGCCCGGCTGGCGCGCGACGCCGGCATCAGGCACGGCGTCGTCCAGGACAAGATCTTCCTGCCGGGCCTGCTGAAGCTGAAGCGGCTCGTCGACGGTGGCTTCTTCGGCGAGATCCTGTCGGTCCGCGGGGAGTTCGGCTACTGGGTCTTCGAGGGCGACTGGCAGCAGGCGCAGCGCCCGAGCTGGAACTACCGGGCCGAGGACGGCGGCGGGATCGTCTCCGACATGTTCCCGCACTGGGAGTACGTGCTGCACGAACTGTTCGGCCGGGTCACCTCGGTGCAGGCCCTCGCCACCACACACCTCCCGCGCCGCTGGGACGAGAGCGGCAAGCCCTACCCGGCGACCGCCGACGACGCCGCGTACGGCGTCTTCCAGCTGGAGGGCGGGGCCGTCGCCCAGATCAACTCCTCCTGGGCGGTGCGGGTCCACCGCGACGAGCTGGTCGAGTTCCAGGTCGACGGCACGCACGGCTCCGCCGTCGCGGGGCTGCGCGGCTGCCGCGTCCAGCACCGCTCCGCCACGCCCAAGCCGGTGTGGAACCCGGACCTGCCGGTCACCGAGTCCTTCCGCGACCAGTGGCAGGAGGTGCCGGACAACCTGCCGCCGGGGGCGTCGTTCGAGAACGGCTTCAAGGCCCAGTGGGAGCTGTTCCTGCGCCACGTGGTGCTCGACGAGCCGTACGCCTGGGACCTGCTGGCGGGCGCACGTGGCGTGCAGCTCGCCGAACTCGGCCTGCGTTCCTCTGCCGAGGGCCGCCGCCTCGACGTTCCGGAGCTGACCCTGTGACGATCACTCTGCCCCGCCCGGACGGCGGGACCACCCCTTACACGCCCCGCACCGCGCCCGCGGACCTCTCGGCCGGCGGCGCACCGCTACTCTCCCGCACCGTCCTCGCGGCGGCCCACGTGGTCGCCGACCCGTACGCCGACACCACTCCGGACAGCCCGGCCGCCGTGGACTGGGACGCCACCCTCGCCTTCCGCCGTCACCTGTGGGCGCACGGCCTGGGCGTCGCCGAGGCCATGGACACCGCGCAGCGCGGCATGGGCCTGGACTGGGCGGGCGCCCGGGAGCTGATCCGCCGCAGCGCCGCCGAGGCGCGGGCGGTCGGCGGCCACGTCGCCTGCGGCGTGGGCACCGACCAGCTCGCCGCCCCCGGCGCGTCGCCGCACCTCGGCCTCGCCGACGTGCGGGCCGCGTACGAGGAGCAGTTGGCGGTCGTCGAGGAGGCGGGGGCGCAGGCGGTCCTGATGGCGTCGCGGGCGCTGGCCGCCGTGGCGAAGGGCCCGGACGACTACCTGGAGGTGTACGAGGCGCTGCTGCGGCAGGCGTCGGAACCGGTGGTGCTGCACTGGCTCGGCCCGATGTTCGACCCGGCCCTGGAGGGCTACTGGTCGGGCGGCGACGACCTGGACGCGGCCACCGACGCCTTCCTGGAGGTGGTCGCCGCGCACCCGGACAAGGTCGACGGCGTCAAGGTCTCGCTGCTGGACGCCGGGCGGGAGGTCGCGCTGCGGCGGCGGCTGCCGGACGGGGTGCGCTGCTACACCGGCGACGACTTCCACTACCCGGAGCTGATCGCGGGCGACGAACGGGGCTTCAGCCACGCTCTGCTCGGCGTCTTCGACCCGCTGGCGCCGCTGGCCGCGCGGGCGGTGCGGATCCTGGACACCGGTGACACGGCGGGTTTCCGGGCCGTCCTCGACCCGACGGTGGAGCTGGCCCGGCACCTGTTCGCCGCGCCCACCCGCTTCTACAAGACGGGCGTGGTGTTCCTGGCCTGGCTCGCGGGTCACCAGGACCACTTCACGATGGTCGGCGGGCTGCAGTCGGCCCGCTCGCTCCCGCATCTGGCGCGCGCGTACGAACTCGCGGACCGGCTGGGCCTGTTCCCGGACCCTGCGCTCGCCGAGACCCGCATGCGGAACCTCCTCGCGGTGTACGGGGTGGACCGATGACCGCCCCGGGTACGAACACGGACGCCGTCCTCTCCCGGTTCAGTCTCAACCAGGAGACCGTCAAGCAGTGGTCCCTGCCCGAACTGGCGGAGGGCTGCCGCAAGGCGGGCGTGACGCGGGTCGGCCTGTGGCGCGCCCCCGTCCAGGAGTACGGCGTGGAGCGGGCGGCGCGGCTGGTGAGGGAGGCGGGACTGACCGTCACCAGCCTGTGCCGCGGCGGCTTCCTCACCGCGACCGACCCGGGCGCGCGCGCCGCCGCCCTGGACGACAACCGGGCCGCGATCGACGAGGCGGCCGCTCTCGCCACGTCCACCCTGGTGCTGGTCTCGGGCGGACTGCCCGCCGGGGACCGCGACCTGCGCGGGGCCCGCGAGCGGATCGCGGACGCGCTGCACGAACTGGCCCCGTACGCCCGCGAACGCGGGGTGCGCCTGGCGGTCGAGCCGCTGCACCCGATGTTCGCCTCGGACCGCTGCGTGGTCTCCACCCTGGGCCAGGCGCTGGACCTCGCCGAGCGCTTCCCCGTCGAGGAGGTGGGCGTGGTCGTCGACGCGTACCACGTCTGGTGGGACGACACGGTCGCCGAACGGATCCAGCGGGCGGGAGCGGCCGGTCCGGACGGCGGCCGGATCGCCGCCTTCCAGGTCGCCGACTGGGTGACCCCGCTGCCCGCCGGCGTGCTCCTCGGCCGCGGCCAACTCGGCGACGGCAGCGCGGACCTGCGCGGCCTGCGCGAGCTGGTCGACGCCTCCGGCTACGCCGGGCCGATCGAGGTGGAGATCTTCAACGAGGGGCTGTGGGCCCGGGAGGGCGCGGAGGTGCTCGCGGAGGTGGTGGACCGGTACGCGGTCCACGTGCTCTGACGGCCGCGCGCACGGACAACGGCGCGACCGCGCGCGTCACGTATGCGGCGCCCCATCGGTTCGAAACATTCGAGCCAATTCTTCCCGGCCGGCGCCGCATACGGCCACTCCTTCAGACCTCGCGCGAGCCGCTTGCCATATACAGCGCCCTCACCAGCAACTTTGCTACGGGAGCGGCCACTTGAAGGATCCGAAGCTTTCGAAATCCACGCCGAAAGCGTTGACAATCCCGGCGCGCGACGGTTCACACTGTCGGTGGTCCGGTGCGGCGCAGCCACGTGCGGCGCCCTCGCCGGGCCACTCCTCCGCGCCGGGCCATCGGTCCCGGCTGCCCTCCTTCGGAGAAAGGGACAACCCCCATGCGTCTCACACGTGTTCCCGCAAGCAGTCCCAGGTCACGGCCCTCCACATCGCGGCTCCGCTCCGCGGCGGGCGCGCTCGTCGCGATCGCCCTGGCCGCGGCGGCCACCACCACGCTCGCCGCCGGTTCCTCCCAGGCGGCCCCCGAGCGGGCAGCCGCCTGCAACGGCTACGTCGGCCTCACCTTCGACGACGGGCCCTCCAACCAGACGCCCGCGCTCCTCAACGCCCTGAAGCAGAACGGCTTACGGGCGACCATGTTCAACCAGGGCAACTACGCCGCGTCCTACAGCTCCCAGGTCCGCGCCCAGGTCGACGCCGGCATGTGGGTCGCCAACCACAGCTGGGACCACCCGCACATGACCCAGCTGTCCCAGTCGGACATGGACTCGCAGATCTCGCGGACCCAGCAGGCGATCGCCAACGCCGGCGGCGGCACCCCGAAGCTGTTCCGGCCGCCCTACGGCGAGACCAACGCGACCCTCAAGTCGGTGGAGGCCAAGTACGGCCTGACCGAGGTCCTCTGGGACGTCGACTCGCAGGACTGGAACAACGCGAGCACGGACGCCATCGTCCAGGCGGCGGGCCGGCTGACCAACGGGCAGGTCATCCTGATGCACGACTGGCCGGCCAACACCCTCGCGGCCATCCCGCGGATCGCGCAGACCCTGTCGAGCAAGGGCCTGTGCTCCGGCATGATCTCCCCGTCGACCGGCCGCGCCGTGGCCCCCGACGGGTCGGGCGGCGGCACGACCCCGCCCCCCGGCGGCGGCACCACGCCTCCCCCGAGCGGCAACTGCACCGCGACGCTGTCGGCCGGCTCCTCGTGGAGCGACCGGTACAACCTCAACGTCTCGGTCTCGGGCTCGAACACGTGGAAGGTGACCGTGCGGGTGCCGTCCCCGGAGAGGGTCGCCACCACCTGGAACGTCAACGCCACCTACCCCGACGCGCAGACCCTGGTGGCCACCCCCAACGGCAGCGGCAACAACTGGGGCATGACGATCATGAAGAACGGCAGCAGCACCTGGCCGACGGTCTCCTGCAGCACGAGCTGACCGGCGCCCGGCCCCGGTCCGGGCGGCGCGGTGACCCCGGTCACCGCGCCGCTCGGGCCGTGCGGTGCCGCCCGCCCGAGGCCCGGACGGGCTCAGCCCTCGCACATCCCGAAGTCCTCCAGGCCCGTCCAGGGCAGCGACCGCCACTCGCCGCTCCCCCAGGCCGCGACCTCCTGACGGCCGACGCTCACACCGCCGTCCCGCTGGCGCCCCACGTACTCGGAGCGCGCCCCGTCGCCGCCGGACTGGAACACGTGCAGTTCGGCACGGCCGTCATGGTCGCCGTCGGCCGTGCGTACCCCCTCCACGAAGGAGTCGTACGGCATGCGGACCGGGCCGGTGCGGCTGCCGCTCAGGTCACGGGCCAGGGGTCCGTAGCGCACCTCGTGCGCGGGCATGACGCTGTTCGGCGAGTCGCCGGTGTCCCGTTGGCTGGAGAAGAGCGCCAGGTCGAGGTAGCCGTCGCCGTCGAAGTCGCCGAACGCCCCGCGGGTCGCCATGCCCGTGCGCAGCGCACCCCTGAGCTTCTGCCAGAAGCCGCGGGCCTCGTCCACGGTGACCAGTGTGTCCCGGTCGCTGTCGCCCTCGGTGAAGACGACGGCTGCTCTTCCGTCCGCCCCGCCGTCGACCACCCGGTCCTCCCGGCCGTCCGCGTCCACGTCCGCGTGGACGGCCGTCCCGTCCCAGCAGACCCGCGACGGCGGGTGGTCACCGGGCCGGGGTCCGACCAGCAGCACGGCCTCCGACGCCACCACCAGCACCGCGCCCACGGCAAGGGCACGGCGCGAGCGCGGTACACGGGTCCGCCGGCGCGGAGCCGGCCCCGTGCCGGCGGTCGTACGGGGGTGCACCTCGCCGTCGGGTCGCATGGCGGAACCCTAGAGGCACAGCGCCGTCCCCGACAGCGACTTCCGCCGGTCCGGGCCGGACCGGGCCGGGGCCGGGAGAGGGGCCGGGCCAGGAAGGGGGCGAGCCGGTCGCCGCCGGGGACGGTGACGTCGCGCGCGACCGGCTCGCGGTCCTACGTCAGGACCGTTCCCGCTTCAGGTGCCGGTCGAAGAACCGGCAGCCGTCCTCCAGCTCGAAGTACGGGGTGCCGGTGTGCCCCCCGGGATTCGCGTGCAGCGTCTTCTCCTCGCTGCCGAAGGCGTCGAACAGGTCCAGGGCCCGCTGCCGGGGGTTGCCCTCGTCGTCCCACTGCAGCAGGAACAGCAGCGGGACGGTGACCTGGCGGGCCTCCTCACGCTGGGCGCGGGGCACGTAGCCCCCGGCGAAGAAGCCCGCGGCCGCGATGCGCGGCTCGGTCACCGCCAGCCGGATGCCGAGGGCGGCCCATCCGCCGGAGTACCCGACCGGGCCGGTGATGCCCGGCAGTTCGAGGAGGGCGTCGAGCGCGGTCCGCCATTCGGGCGCCGCGGTCTCGACCAGCGGACCGATGAAGGACTCGAAGATCTCGTCGACCGGCTCGCCGGCCCGCATCGCCCGCCGCAGCTCTGCACGGGCCTGATCCTGGGCGGCGGTGCGGGGACGGTCACCGCACCCGGCGGCGTCGATACTCGCCACCGCGTACCCGCGCGCCGCCGTGTACCGGGCCCGGGCCGCCAGCCGGGCATCGGCCCTGGGCAGGCCGTTGTTGTGGGCCATCAGGACCAGCGGGGCCGGCGCGGAGCCGGTCGCGGCGCCGGGCGTCCAGAGGGTGCCGGGAATCTCGCCGAGGGTGAATTCACGCTCGAGGACGCCGTCGTCGAGGTGCTGTGCGGAAGTGAAGCGCACGGTCGTGCCTTTCGGGAGTGCTCGTGGAAACGGCGCTCCCGGACGACCTATCGCCCGGCCGTGACCCCGGAGGGGAGCACCCATGTCGATACAGCGTTCACGGGTACCACCTCCTCGTTCTCTCGCACGGCCTCCGCGAGGGTAGCAACCGCCCGCCGGCTCACGCCGGCGCGTTTCCGCCCCGAAGAAGATCCACTGTGAACTGGCGCTCGGATACGCACAGTTGAGAGAATGCCCGAGCCGGTGGCCGACTCGAACGGCGACGGGCACCGTCACGCCGACAGGAGGGGACAGTTCATGGACGACATCTTCGGGGACTTCGTCGAGGAGATCGTGGAGGAGACGGCCGAGGAGATCGCCGAGGAGGCGGTCGAAGGGGTGATCGACAGCCTCTTCGGCTGACGGTCCACCGGGCGGCCGACGGCACGGACCGTCGGCCGCACCCCGTCGCGGGGCGGACCGCACGCGCGACGCCCGGCCGGGCCGACCGCCGCGCCTGCCGTCACGATGCGCCGCCTCCGCGGCGACCGGACCACCCGGGAAGTGGTCCGCGCCGGGTAGCCTGACCGCCATGACGGCCGAGGACGAGGCGCTGGTCGGCGGAACGGCGAACGCCGGGGCGGTCTTCCGCCGTGACACGGTGGTCGACCGCCCCGCGCCGCGCAACGCACCCGCCCTGCACGCGTATCTCCGCGCGCTGAAGGACCACGGCTTCGACGCCGCGCCGACACCCGTCGCCCTCACCGCCGACGGCCGCGAGCAGTTGACCTTCCTCCCTGGTGACGTGGCCCTGCCACCGTTCCCGGAACGGGCGATGTCGAGGACCGTCCTTGCCTCGGTGGGCGCCCTGGTGCGACGCCTGCACGAGGCAGGCGCGGCCGTCGGGGTCGACCCCCGCGCCGAGTGGCCCCACGACCTGGCCGACCCGGAGGGCGGAACGGTGCTGTGCCACAACGACGTGTGCCCGGAGAATGTCGTCCTCCGGGAGGGCCGTGCGGCCGCGCTGATCGACTTCGACATGGCCGCTCCGGGCCGCCCGCTCTGGGACCTCGCGATGACCGCCCGGTACTGGGTGCCGATGCTCGATCCCACGTCGGCGGCCGCGTACTACCCCCGCGGCCTGGACGCGCCTGCACGGCTTCGGGTCCTCGCCGACGGCTACGGCCTCTCCCCGCGGGAGCGAGCCGAGCTGCCCGCCGTCGTCGAGCAGGCCACGAATGTCTGCCGGACCTTCGTGGCCCGCCGCGTGGCCGATGGTGACCGGGTCTTCGTCGAAGCGCTGGCGGAGCGCGGCGGCTGGGAGCGCTGGGACCGCCTCCAGGCCTGGCTGTCCGACCACCGCGAGACGTTCACGACCGCGTTGCTACGCTGACCGGGCCGCCTCGGGCCCCTGACGGAGGCGACCCCGGGGTCCCCGTCAGTAGCGGATCTCGACCGGGCGGGGGCCCTCCGCGTCGTGTTCCGGGGTCTCCGGCAGCCGCCGGGCCGTCCCGAGGGCGATGCGGTGTGCCGACCAGGCCGCCGCCGCGGCGTCGAGCACGTCGTCGACGGGGACGCGGTCCGCCTCGCCGATCGTGTCCGGGAGCACCAGGCCGGCCTCGGCCAGCCGGGCGCGCCGCAGGTTCTGACCGCGCCAGGTCTTCTTGGTGTGGGCGAGCGGCACCCCGCCGGCCAGCGCGCGGAAGGACAGTTCGGGGTGCACCTCGTGCAGCCGCTCGTCCCGCAGCCAGCACTCCCGCGCCTCCAGCAGCTTCGGCTTCAGCGCCCACGCCTGCTGGGTGAGCCGGTTGCCGGTGAGCTCCTGGCACCGGTCGGCGGCCGCGGTGTAGTGCTGCTCCTGCCACGCCGTCCTCGGCGCGGCGAGGAACAGGCTGTTGCGCCGCGGCCCGAGCAGCGCCCTGGCCGCGAGGTCCGCGGCGCGCCAGCCCTTCTCGACCAGGCCCAGCGGCATGTCCACCGCGACGGCGGCCACCTCGCCCGCGCGCTCGACCAGTCCCTCCAGGCGGAGGTCGACAAGACTGCCCGCGTACGCGCCGTCGGTGAGCACGACGCCCACCCATCCCTGCTTGCCGCAGGCGTCGACCCCGAGGACGTCCATCGCCCCTCCCCCTCACCACCGTGCCGTGCCTGCCGTGCGGCAACGTAGCAGTCACGCGCTCCGGGAGGGCGGCCCGGGCCGCGGCCGCCGGAGGTCGGGATGTCGGGATGTCCGGATGTCACATACGGGCGGGCTGCCTGGTCCTCCCGGGTGAAGGCACCTTCCCGACCCGGAGGCGATCACCATGGCCCGCATCTCGCTCGACCCGCCGCGCACCCTGCTGTACCGGATCGGTGAGTGGTACTCCCGGCGCACCTACGGCGCGGTCCTCGACCCCGTCCGGGCGATGGCCCACCACCGCCGGGTGACCCTGGCCGACATCCGTCTCGAGCTGTCGCTCGCCAGGTGGAACAAGCTCGACCCGCAGCTCAAGATCCTCGCCGTGATGGCCTCCTCCCACCTGATCGGCTGTTCCTGGTGCACCGACTTCGGGTACTGGGAGGCGCGCAACGAAGGGCTGCCGAGCGCCAAGCTGCACGCCGTGCCGTCCTGGCGCGAGCACCCCGAGGTGTTCACGGAGGCGGAGCGGGACGTCCTGGAGTACGCCGAGGCGATGTCGGCGACTCCCCCGGCCGTGACCGACGAGCTGGCGGCCCGGCTGCTCGAGCGGCTCGGCGAGCCGGCGTTCGTCGAGCTCACCGCGATGGTCGCGGTGGAGAACCTGCGCTCCCGGATGAACAGCGCCTTCGGCCTCACCGGTCAGGGCTTCGCGGACCGCTGCACGGTACCGTCGCGCACGTGACGGCGTTGGAGACCTTCCAGGAACACCGGCCGACGCTGTTCGGCATCGCCTACCGG
This sequence comes from Streptomyces sp. NPDC056600, assembly GCF_042792855.1. Taxonomy (NCBI): domain Bacteria; kingdom Bacillati; phylum Actinomycetota; class Actinomycetes; order Kitasatosporales; family Streptomycetaceae; genus Streptomyces; species Streptomyces sp. NPDC056600. The sequence goes on along the minus strand of NZ_JBHTVQ010000001.1, from coordinate 37,066 downwards.
ATGCTGAGCAGCGTCGCCGACGCCGAGGACGTCCTGCAGGACGCCTGGCTGCGGTGGAGCGGCGTGGACACCGGCGTGGTCGAGCAGCCGCGCGCCTACCTCTGCCGGATCGTCACCAACCTCTGCATCACCCGCGCGCGGTCGGCCGCCGCCCGGCGGGAGTCGTACGTGGGTCCCTGGCTGCCCGAACCGCTGGTGACCGCGCCGGACGACGCCGGCGGCGGGGTCGAGCGGGCGGAGGCGGTCTCGCTGGCAATGCTGGTGGTGCTGGAGACGCTGTCGCCCCTCGAGCGGGCGGTATTCGTCCTCAAGGAGGTGTTCGGCTTCGGGTACCGCGAGATCGCCGGGATGCTGGAGCGCAGCGAGGCCTCGGTGCGCCAGGTCGGCAGCCGGGCCCGCGGCCACGTGCGGGACCGCCGGCCCCGTTACGACGCGCCCGCCGAGCTGCGGCGCAAGGTCACCGACGAGTTCCTCGCCGCCTGCCTCGGCGGGGACGTCAACCGGGTGATGGCCATGCTGGCCCCCGACGTGACCGCCTGGTCCGACGGCGGCGGAAAGGTCCGGGCCGCGCTGCGTCCGCTGCACGGGGCGGACAAGGTCGCCCGCTGGCTGACGGCGGTGATGGTCAAGCCTCTCCCTGACCCCGGCGTGCACCAGGTGCTGGTCAACGGCAGCCCGGCGCTGCTCATCAGCTCGGGCGACCGCCCGGACCTCGTCGCCTGCTGCGAGCTGGCCGAGGACGGCGCCGTCAGCGCGATCCGGCTCGTCCGCAACCCCGACAAGCTCGCGCACGTCCGGCTCCCGGGCCAGGCCTGACCCCGCGCCCGGAAGCGGATCGCCCACCCTCTCCACGGTCCACGACCACGTGTGCGATGTGACCCCCATCACGTTACCAGCGGTATCTGAAACAGCGCGTCGCAGGTAAATTGCGAGTACCGCGTACGAGAGCCGCAGAGCCGCGCGCCCGGTCAAACGCCGACGCCTCCAGCGGCGTTGCCTGTCCGTCCCTGCCCCCCCGGGGCTCCCGAGCGAGAGCGAGGCCTCCACGATGGAGCAGCAGCACGTCGACGTCCTGGTCGTCGGCGCCGGCATATCCGGCATCAGCGCCGCACACCACGTCCTGCGCGACAATCCCGACAGCTCGCTCCTCGTGCTGGAGCGCCGTGCACGCGTCGGCGGGACGTGGGACCTCTTCCGGTACCCCGGGATCCGGTCGGACTCCGACATGCCCACCTTCGGTTTCGGCTTCCGCCCCTGGCGCGACGCCCGCATCCTGGCCGACGGCGCGCGGATCCGGCAGTACGTCGAGGACGCCGCGGCCGACGCCGGCATCGTGGAGCGCATCCGCTTCGGCCGCCGCGCGATCAGCGCCGACTTCTCGCGTGACACGGGGCGTTGGAGCGTCGAGGTGGAGGACGAGGGCACCGGGGAACGCGAGTCGTACAGCGCCGGCTATATCGTCGGCGCGACCGGCTACTACGACTACGACCAGCCCTACCGCCCCGAGTTCCCCGGCGAGGCCGACTACCGGGGCGCCCTCGTCCACCCCCAGCAGTGGCCGGAGGACCTCGACCACAGCGGCAAGCACGTGGTCGTCATCGGCTCCGGCGCCACCGCCATCACGCTGCTGCCCGCGATGGCCGACACCGCCGCGAGCGTCACCATGCTGCAGCGTTCGCCCACCTACGTCCTGGCCCTGCCCGAGGTGGACCCGCTGACCGCGGTCCTGCAGAAGCTGCGCGCCCCCGCCGGGCTGACGTACAAGGCCGTGCGGGCCCGCAACATCGCTCTGCAGCGCGGGAGTTACGCCTTCTGCCGCAGGTTCCCCCGGCTGGCCCGCCGGACCCTGCTCGGTCTCGTCCGGGCCCAGGCCGGCAAGGGCGTCGACATGCGTCACTTCAGCCCCGCGTACAACCCCTGGGACCAGCGGCTGTGCGTCGTCCCCGGCGGCGACCTGTTCAAGGTGCTCAAGAGCGGCAAGGCGTCCGTCGCCACCGACCACATCGACACCTTCACCGCCGACGGCATCCGCCTGAAGTCGGGTGAGGAACTCCGGGCCGACATCGTCGTCGCCGCGACGGGCCTGAACGTCCGCCTGATGGGCGGCATGGACGTGACCGTCGACGGCGTCCCGGTGGACGTCAGGAACCGTGTCCTCTACAAGGCCGTCATGCTCGAGGGCGTACCCAACATGTCCCTCGTCATCGGCTACACCAATGCCTCCTGGACACTGAAGGCGGACCTCGCGGCCGACTGGACCGCCCGCCTGCTGGCGCACATGCGCCGGCACGGGCACGACATCGCCACACCGGTGGCCTCGGACGGCGACCGTTCGGAGTTCTCCGTCATGGGCGAGGCGCTGACCAGCGGCTACATCACCCGCGCCGACGCGGTCATGCCGCGCCAGGGCACCCGCGCCCCGTGGCGGCTGTGGAACAACTACTACCGCGACCGCGCCCTGCTCCGGGACGCCCCGATGGACGACGCGCCGCTGCGCTTCGAGAAGGCGGGCGCCCGGGAAGCGGCCCGCGCCGCCTGAGCCTCCAGCGGCACCTGAGCCGGCACCGGCGCCCCAGCAGCACCCGCACCACCGCACCACCGCACCGACGACCCGCCGCATCCCCCACCCGCCCCGCCCCCTAGGGCGGCCCGGCCGACAACCGAGGGACGAAGATGACCGCGAACCTGACCAGGAAGGCCTACGACGAGCGCCTGCGGACCTTGTCCGAGGGGTCCGTCAACGTCAACTTCAATCCGTTCACCGACATCGACTGGGACGACCCCGAGTTCGCCGTGGACGCGGGCGACCCCCGCTGGGTGCTCACCTCCGCGGACGCCCTGGGCGCCCACCCCTGGTACCGGGAGCAGCCGCTGGAGACCCAGATCCGCATCGGGATCTGGCGCTGGGCGGTCATCGCCAAGGTGGGGATGCAGTTCGAGAACCTGCTGATGCGCGGGGCACTGGACTACGTCTACCAACTGGGCAACCAGAACGAGGAGTTCCGGTATCTCACGCACGAGATCACCGAGGAGACCCACCACACGCAGATGTTCCAGGAGCTGGTCAACCGCACCGGTGTGGACACCGCGGGCGGCAAGCGCTGGTTCCGCCGGGTCAGCCGGGTCCTGCCGCTGCTCGGCTCGCTGTACCCCGAGGCGTTCTTCACCGGCATCCTGGCCGGCGAGGAGCCCATCGACCACCTGCAGAAGGGCGCCCTGCGCAGCGGGGAGCCGGTGCACCCCCTCCCGCAGCGGATCATGCAGATCCACATCGCCGAGGAGGCCCGGCACATCTCCTTCGCCCACGAGTTCCTGCGGCTGCGCGTCCCGCGCTTCGGCAAGGCCCGTCGCGGCGCCCTCTCGGTCCTCTTCCCGCTGATCATGCGCGTCCTGTGCGACGTCATCATGATCCCCGACAAGAAGTCCGCCGCGCTGGCCGGCATCCCGGACCGGGTGATCAGGGACGTCTTCTGGAAGTCCGAGGCCGGACGGAAGATGCTCCGGGAGCTCTTCTCCGACGTGCGGATGCTCGCCGAGGAGCTGGGCCTGATGAACAAGGTCTCCCGCCCGCTGTGGCGGGCCCTGCGCATCGACGGCCGCCCGGCCCGTTTCCGCGGCGAGCCGGCCCCGCTCACCGACTAGGCCGGTCCGGGCCGCCGGCCCCACCCCGGGGCGGCCCCCGCCCCGCCGCCGCGCCCGCACCGCCTCCCCCTGAACGCCCGAACGGAGACCCGCCCGCCGTGCCGTACGTCGTCACCCGATCCTGCTGCGCCGACGCCTCGTGCGTCCTGGCCTGCCCGGTCAACTGCATCCACCCCGCACCGGGCGAGCCCGGCTTCGCGACCGCCGAGATGCTGTACGTCGATCCGCGCACCTGTGTGGACTGCGGCGCCTGCACGACCGCCTGCCCGGTGGACGCGCTCAAGCCGCACACCGCTCTCGGCGCGGGAGAGTTGCCGTTCGTCGAGCTGAACGCCTCCTTCTACAGGGACAATCCGCACGCCGACCGCGCGCCCATGTACGTCGTGCCCCGGCAACGAACGCTCCCGGCGGGCGAGTTGTCCGTGGCCGTCGTGGGCGCCGGCCCGGCCGGCCTCTTCGCCGCCGACGAACTCCTGCGCCACCCGGGTGTCCGCGTGACCGTCCACGACCGGCTCCCCACCCCGTACGGTCTCGCGCGGGCCGGTGTCGCGCCGGACCACCAGGACACCAAGCAGGTCACCGAGCTCTTCCGGACCATCGAGTCCCAGCCCGGCTTCAGCTACCGCCTCGGAGTGGAGGTCGGCACCGACCTCGCCCACGCCGACCTGCTGCGCGCCCACCACGCGGTGATCTACGCGGTCGGCGCCGCGACCGACAGGCGCCTGGGCATCGAGGGCGAGGACCTGCCCGGCAGCGTCTCCGCCACGGACTTCGTCGCCTGGTACAACGGTCACCCCGACCACGCACGCGACGACCACCGTCTCGACACCGGACGCGCGGTCGTCGTCGGCAACGGCAACGTCTCCCTCGACGTCGCCCGCATCCTCACGGCCGACCCCGAGACCCTGGCCCGGACCGACATCTCCGACCACGCGCTCGCGGCGCTCCGGGACAGCAGGATCCGCGAGGTCGTCCTCCTCGGCCGGCGCGGGCCCGCCCAGGCCGCGTTCACCGTGCCCGAACTCATCGCGCTGTCCGCCCTCGAGGACGTCGACGTGAGCGTCGAGGGCTGGCCCGACGACCTGGAGCCCGACACCGACGAGAAGACCCGTCTGCTGTCCGAACTGGCCGCCCGCACACCGGTCGAGGGCCGCCGCCGCATCGTGCTGCGTTTCCTGGCCGGCCCGGTGCGGATCACCGGCGAGGGCCGGGTGCGGGCCCTGGAGATCACCTCGACCACGCTGCACACCGACGACGACGGCACCGTCCGGGCCCGGCCCACCGGGGAGACCGAGACCCTGGAGACCGGCCTGGTCCTGCGCGCCGTCGGCTACCGCGCCAGGCCCGTCCCCGGTCTGCCGTTCGACGAGGACAGCGCGACCGTCCCGCACCGGGCGGGCCGGGTCGAGCCCGGGGTCTACGTCGCGGGCTGGATCAAGCGCGGCCCGACCGGTTTCATCGGCACGAACAAGACCTGCGCCCACGAGACGGTCGAGTCCCTCCTCGACGACTTCGCCGCGGGCCGCCTCGCCCCGCCGGTGTCGGCCGCGACCGAGGCGCCGGACGCCCTGGACCTTGCGGCCTGGCGGGCGATCGACCGCGCGGAGCGCGCGGCGGGAGCGGCCCAGGGGCGCCCCCGCGTCAAGTTCACCGACAGCACGTCCCTGCGGCGCGCGGCCAAGGGCGTCGCGGCCGTGACCGTCTGACGGCATGCGGCGGTTCCGTCTCCGCCGACCGGGCACGGCCGGCGGAGACGGAACCGCCGGCGGAGTCGGCGCCGCCGATCGACGGGCCCGGGTCCGCCCGCCGCCGACGGCCCGGTCAGCCGTGGGCGGCCGAGAGCCGCTCGAGGTCCGACACCCGCTGCTGCGGCGACAGTTCCACGCCCAGGCTCCGCAGCGTCGAGTCCAGGATCGCCCAGACCGACCGGCAGAGCATCGCGCGCAACTCGTCCTCCGACTGCTCGGGCTCGGGATCGCGCTTCCACTGGTTGACCGCGGAGTCCACGAAGCCCACGATCCCGACCGCGACCGACCGGATCGGCGCCTGGGGCACCCCGAGGGCCTTCAACACGTCGCCGAACCGCTCGCCCAGCATCAGCGCGATGGCCGACTTGGTGTTCGCGACCAGGGAGCCGTCCCCCATGTCGTGCTCGGCGACGCCCATGTAGGCGTACAGGCGCGGATGCTGGAGCACCCAGTCCAGGTGGGCGCCCACGACGCGGTGGACCGACTCCTCGATCGTTCCGTCGAAGCTGAGCGTGGGCTCCATGCGGTGCACGAAGGACTCCACCACCCGCCGGCGGATCAGCTCGTCCAGCGACGCGCGGTCCTTGAAGTGCCGGTAGAGCACGGACCGGGGCAGGCCCATCCGCTCGGCCAGGCGCTGCATACGGAAGTGCGCGCCCTCCTCCTCGATGAGCGCGACCGCCCCGTCCACCAACTCGCCCTGGCGCTGGGCCCGGTGCTCGTCCCAGCGGGTGGAGCGTCCGTCGGTCTGCGGCCCGTCACCTGTTCTCTCCACCATCACCCCAGGATATCCGCCGCTCCGACGTGCGAGCGTCCTCGAGCGCGGCGGCCCGCGCGCACCGTCGCGGGACGCGGCGGTCACCGTGTGAGAGAACCGCGAAGATCCGCGCACCCTGCGTCCGTCGGCGGATAGCGTGTGCACCCGACCGGCGCCGGCTGGGCACGGCCGGGTCCGGCAGGACAGGGGAGGTCTCCGGCATGGCGGACGGTTCTTCGGTTCACGGCGGTGGACTGTCGCGGCGCCGACTGCTCGCGTCGTCGGCCGTTGCGGGTGGCGGGGCGTGGCTGCTGCGCGGACTGGTCCGCCCGGGAGGTGCGTACGCCGCCGACACACCCCCTCCGCCGCCAGGTTTCCCGGCCGGTCCCGACGTCTACCGACGCGTCTACGAGAACTGGGCCGGCGAGATCCGCACCGACCAGTTGTGGACGTGCGCCCCACGCCACCCGCAGGACGTGCTCGACATCGTCAACTGGGCGCACGGCGCGGGCTGGACGGTACGCGCGCAGGGCAAACGGCACGGCTGGGCCCCGCTCACGGTGGCCGACGGCACACCGGCCGCGACCCAGGTCGTCCTGCTGGACACCACCGCGCACCTCACCGCCATGTCGCTGGAGCGGCGGGCCGCCGACGGCTCGGCCGAGATCCGCGTCCAGACCGGAGCCACTCTGGAGGACCTGCTCGCGTTCGCCGGCGCGGCCGGTCACGGCGTCACCGCCGCGCCCGCGCCCGGACAGCTGTCGGTGGGCGGCGCGCTCGCCATCGGCGGGCACGGTACGGCCGTCCCCGCCGTCGGCGGGAGCACGCCGCCCGGCCACGGCTACGGCTCACTGAGCAACCTGGTCACCGAACTGACCGCGGTCGTCCGGGACGAGGACACCGGCCGCTACGTGCTGCGGACCGTCGGCCGGGCGGAACCCGACTGCGACGCGCTTCTCGTCCACCTCGGCCGCTCGCTCGTCACCGAGGCCGTCCTGCGCGTGGGCGCCGACCAGAACCTGCGCTGCCAGTCCCTCCTGGACATCCCGGCCGCCGAACTGTTCGCCGCCCCCGCCGACGCGGCCGGGAAGCGGACCCTGGCCGGCTTCGTCGACCGGACCGGCCGGGCGGAGGCGATCTGGTTCGCCTTCACCGACAAACCGTGGCTGAAGGTCTGGAGCGTCGCTCCGCGACGGCCACTGGGCTCACGCGCGGTCGACGAGCCGTACAACTACCCGTTCTCCGACTCGCTCCCCGAACCGGTGGCCCGGCTGGCCGGGTCCCTGGTCTCGGGGGCCTGGGCGAGCGCGCCGCTCTTCGGCCAGGTGCAGTACCTGCTCGCCAAGGTGGCGCTGACCGGCGATCTCACCGACGTCCTGCTCTCCGGCGACCTCGTGCGGGACGTGCTGACCGGTGACGTCCTCACCCACCTGTTGGCGGGCGGGCTGCGGTCGGACCTGTGGGGCGCCTCCCGCAACCTGTTGCAGTACATCCGGCCCACGACGCTGCGCGAGACGGCCGACGGATACGCCGTCCTCGTCCGCCGCGCCGATCTGCAGTGGGTGGTCAGCCGGTTCGCCGACTTCTACCGCACGCTGCTCGCCGAGTACGCGGCGCGCGGCGAGTACCCGGTCAACGGCCAGGTGGAGATCCGCGTGACCGGCCTGGAGGACCCGTCCGCGTGCGGCGTACCCGGCGCCCGGCCGCCCCTGCTGTCCGCCCTGCGCCCGCGCCCCGACCGGCCGGACGTCGACACCGCCGTGTGGATCGACGTCCTCTCCCTGCCGGGCACACCCGCCCTGCACCGCTTCCTGCGTGAGCTCGAGCGGTTCCTGTTCGCCCTGGACGGGGACAGAGCCACGGTGCGGGTGGAATGGTCCAAGGGCTGGGCGTACACCGACACCGCCGCGTGGTCCGACCCGGACGTCCTCGCCCACACGGTCCCCGCCTCCCTGCGCGCCGGGGGCGGCCCCGGCTGGGACGAGGCCGTCACGGCCCTGGAGCGGCTCGACCCCCACCACGTGATGTCCAGCCCGTTCCTCGACACGCTGCTGCGCTGATCCCACGGGCGTGCCTCGGCCTCCGCGGCGACGATCACCCCGTCCACCCCGTGAACTGTTCCTCCACGGCGACGCACACGACGCACCGGGCCCCGGCCGACGTGCGACCGGGGCCCGGGCTGCGGGGGGGGAGGAGGACGGCTCAGTCCTGCGCCGGCTCCATCCGCAGCGAGATCGAGTTGATGCAGTACCGCTGGTCGGTGGGCGTCGGGTAGCCCTCGCCCTCGAAGACGTGGCCCAGGTGCGAGCCGCAGCGGGCGCAGCGGACCTCGGTGCGGACCATCCCCAGGGAGGTGTCCTGGATCAGCTCGACCGCGTCGGTGTCCTTCGGGTCGTAGAAGGACGGCCAGCCGCAGTGCGACTCGAACTTGGTCCCCGAGGTGAAGAGCTCGGCCCCGCAGGCGCGGCAGGAGTAGACGCCCTTCGCCTTGGTGTCGGTGTACTCACCGGTGAAGGGGCGCTCGGTGCCGGCCTGGCGCAGGACGGCGTACTCCTCCGGGCTGAGCTCCGCGCGCCACTGCTCGTCGGACTTCTCTATCTCGTAGGCCATGGTGTGCGCCTCCCCTTACCGGTTCTGCTGTGCGAGACGGTCCAGGATCAGCGGGCCGAGGTCGGTGACGTCGCCCGCTCCCATGGTGAGAACGAGATCGCCGGGCCTGGCCATTCCCGCGACCACGGCGGGCGCGTCGGCCTTGTCGTGGACGGCCGTGACGTCGGCGCCGGTGTCCCGGGCGGCGTCGATGATCAGCTCGCTGGTGACGCCCGGGATCGGGTCCTCGCGGGCCGGGTAGATGTCGAGGACGACGGAGGCGTCGGCGAGGGCCAGCGCCACGCCCATCTCGGTGCCGAGCTCCTGGGTGCGGGAGAACAGGTGCGGCTGGAAGAGGACCAGTATCCGGCCGCCCTCGGGCAGGCCGGCGCGCATGGCCTCGAGGTCGGCGTTCATCTCCGTCGGGTGGTGCGCGTAGGAGTCGATCACCTGGACGCCGGCCGCCTCGCCCTTGAGCTGCAGGCGCCGCTTGACGCCCGTGTAGGCGGCGATCGCGGGCGCGAGCTCCTCGGCCGGGATGCCCAGCGCGACGCCCGCGGCGAGGGCGGCGACCGCGTTGTGGGCGTAGTGGCGGCCGGGCACGGAGACCGTGAAGGTGAGCGGGGCGTCGTCGATCTGGACGGTGACGTCGCTGGTAAGGCCCTTGGCGACGACGGCGCCGATGCGGACGTCGGCGTCCAGGGACTCGCCGTAGGTGACCGTGCGGATGCCGGTTCCCTCCAGGCGCGCGGTGAGCTCGCGGGCGCCCTCGTGGTCGGCGGAGATCACCAGCGTGCCGCCGGGGACGATCTTCCCGGCGAAGATCCGGAAGGAGTCGTAGATCTCCTCGATCGACGCGTAGTTGGCGTGGTGGTCGAGCTCCACGTTGAGGACGATGGCGACCTCGGGCGCGTACTTGTGGAAGCTGCGGTCCGATTCGTCGGCCTCGGCGACGAAGATCTCGCCCGAGCCGTGGGCGGCGTTGGAGCCCGGCACGTCGAGGTCGCCGCCGATGGCGTACGAGGGGTCGAGACCGAGGGCGCCCAGGGACACCGCCAGCATGGAGGTGGTGGTGGTCTTGCCGTGGGTGCCGGCGACGGCGATGGGCCGCAGGCCGTCCATCACCCGGGCCAGCGCGTCCGAACGGTGGACCACGGGGATGCCCAGCTCGGCGGCGCGGGCCAGCTCCGGGTTGTCCTCGCGGATGGCGGAGGAGACCACCACGCAGCTGGCGTCGTCGGCCAGGTGCGCGGCGTCGTGCCCGATGTGGACGGTGGCGCCCAGGGCGCGCAGCGCGTCGGCGGTGGCGGAGTCCTTGGCGTCGCTGCCGGCGACCTTGGCGCCCCGCTGGGCGAGGATCTTCGCGATGCCCGACATACCGGCGCCGCCGATGCCGATGAAGTGCGGTCGGTCCATGGCGGTGGGCAGGCCGGGTGCCATGCGTGTCTCCCCTGCGGTGGTGCGGTCGTGTCCGCCCACAGCCTAGTACCGCGCCCGCCGAGGCCCCGGTGCGGCCGCACCGGGGCGGCTTCTCCCCCGCCCCGGGCGGCCTCGTCACGTCGGGCCGATCGGGTGGATCAGGCGGTCAGGCGGGAGTCTGGCCCTGGGTCCTGCTGTGCGAGAAGAGCTTGAGTACCGGCACGCCCACCTTGTGGCGGGCCCGGGAGGCCCAGTCGCGGTGGAAGAACTCCTCGACGTAGTGCGGGTCGGTCAGCACGATCACCTCGTCCGCGCCGACCTCCTCGACGACCGCTCTCAGCGCGTCCAGCGGGTGGTCCTCGACCAGCCGCCCCTCCGCGTCGCTGCCGGCGGCGCGCAGCGCCACCAGGGAGATGTCGAGGGCCTGGCGGCCCTGCTCGGCGGCGTCCTTGCCCTCCGGCTTGGCGGACTCCCGGGCCGCCTCGTCCAGCGCGCCGAGGGCGATGTCGTCGATGGCGCGCAGCAGCCGGTCGGCCTGGTCGCCGCGCGGCTGGAGCATGACGTGGAAGGCGACCGGCTCGTCGCCGTGCAGCGTGGTGACGAACTCGACGTCGGCCGAGGTCAGGGCCTTCTCGATCATCAGTACGCTCGTGAACACCTGGGCGCCCCTTCTCTTCCGTTCACGGACCTGAGGGGCCCGCTGTCGTCCGTGGCCGGCAGCGGGCCCTCGTAGGCCGCTGCTGAAACCATCCTGCCCCCTCGCCGCGGTCCGGACCTACGCAATTCCTCGGCCGCGCCGGACCGGCCGGACCTGAGGGATCTCCATGTTCCACCGATCGCCCGCCTCAATCCCGGCCGACCGGGCCCGTACGCCCTGCTGGGAGCCCCGTCCGGCCTCAGCTCCGGTGGTAGCGGCTGAAGAGGAAACCGTCCTCCTCCAGAAGCGAGCCGAGCACGAAGCGGTGCGGCACGGCGACCGACGGGCCGCCCGCGATGCGCTGGGCGTCCCCGGCGGTCAGGGTCGGGGAGAGGGTCAGGCACAGCTCGTCCAGCACGCCCGCAGCGATCAGCTGCCCCAGCAGGCGCGGGCCGCCCTCGGTGAGCAGCCGGGTGTGACCGAGCCCGGCGAGCGCGTGCACGGCCCGCGCCGGGTCGACTCCCATGCCGTCGCCCGCGACGACCACCCGGGCGCCGGCCTTCTCGGCGGCGGCGACCCGGCCGGGGTCGGCGGCGGCGCCGGTGAGGATCAGGGTGGGCACCAGCGGCGAGGTGAAGAGGGGGAGCGAGAGGTCCAGTTCCAGGCTCGCCGAGACGACGGCGATGGCGGGGGCCGGTCCCTGGCCCGCGGCCTCCCGGCGGGCGGCGAACTCCTTACGTGCCCGGGCGGGCCGGTAGCCCTCCTGCCGGACCGTCTGCGCGCCGACCACGACCACGTCGGCCAGCGCCCGCAGCGTGCCGAAGATCCGCATGTCCGTGGCGCTGGAGATGGGGTGCGAGCGGCCGTCGTGCTGGGCCGCGCCGTCGAGGCTGGAGACCATGTTGGCGCGCAGCCACGGCTCGCGGGCTCCCGGGCCGCACTGCGGGTCGGTGGCGTGCGTGGGGTAGGCGTAGGCGTCGGCCAGTTCGTCGAGGGTCCACTCGCGGCCCGGATCCGTCGGGTCCGCCGGGGCGGCGGTGGCTGTCTCTTGGGTCACAGGGAACAGGCGTCGCATGACACGCAGTGTGACATGCCGCTTAACATGGGGAAGCGTGTCTCCTTCCACCTCCGCCGCCGGTCGCGGACCCATAGCCGAAACGGCCCCGCAGTCCCTCTGCGCCCGTGAGCCCTTCGTCCCCGCCGATCGTCTGGTGGCGGAGATGGTGCCCCCGCCGCGCTTCGGCGAGGCCCGCTTCGGGACGTACATCCCGGATCCGAACCAGCCCAGCCAGAGCGAGGCGGTCCGCGTCCTGGAGGGCTTCGCCGCGACCCTCGGCGGTCCGCCGGCGGACTCCGGCGGCGGCGCGATGCGCCGGCTGTTCGGCCTCGGCAAGGCGAAGCAGGCCGCCCCCGCCGGTCCCCGCGGCGTCTACCTGGACGGTGGGTACGGCGTCGGCAAGACCCACCTGCTGGCCTCGCTGTGGCACGCCACCCCGGCGGAGCCGTCGCTGAAGGCGTTCGGCACCTTCGTGGAGCTGACCAACCTGGTCGGCGCGCTGGGCTTCCAGCAGACCGTGAGGACCCTCTCCGGGCACCGCCTGCTGTGCATCGACGAGTTCGAGCTGGACGACCCGGGCGACACCGTGCTGGTGTCCACCCTGCTGGGCAAGCTGGTCGAGGCGGGGGTCGCGCTGGCCGCCACCTCCAACACGCTGCCGGGCAAGCTGGGCGAGGGCCGGTTCGCCGCGGCGGACTTCCTCCGCGAGATCCAGGGCCTGTCGGCGCACTTCCGCGCGCTGCGCATCGACGGCGAGGACTACCGGCACCGGGGCCTGCCCGAGGCGCCGCCGCCGTTCTCCGAGGAGCAGGTCGAGCGGGTCGCGCACCGCACCCCGGGCGCCTCCCTCGACGCGTTCCCCGCGCTCCTCGACCACCTCTCGCGGGTCCACCCGAGCCGCTACGGGGCGCTGACGGACGACCTCTCCGCGGTCTGCCTGACCGGGGTGTCCGCGGTGCCGGACCAGTCCACCGCGCTGCGCCTGGTGGTCCTCGCGGACCGGCTGTACGACCGGGAGGTGCCGGTGGTGGCCTCCGGGGCGCCGTTCGACGGACTCTTCAGCGACGAGATGCTGGCCGGCGGGTACCGGAAGAAGTACTACCGGGCCATCTCGCGGCTGACGGCGCTGGCCCGGGACGCCAAGCCGCTCGTCGACGCCTGACGGGCCCGCCGGGCGTCCCCGCCCGACGGGCGGGGACGGGAGGACGCGGGCCGGGAGCGCCGGGCCCCCGGGAACGGGAGGGCTGCACTGATCGTCCGCGCTCGGGGTACCCGGCGCGGCATGAGCACTCGCTACCCTCCGCTCGGACCGTCGTACTGGATGCGGACCGCTCCCGGCGACGAGTCCTACCCCTCACTGGCCTCCGACGTGGACGTGGACGTCGCCGTGATCGGCGCGGGCATGGCCGGCATCAGCACGGCGCACGAGCTGATGCGGGCCGGCCGGACCGTGGCCGTGCTGGAGGCGGGCCGGCTGGCCGGTGGCGTCACCGGGTACACCACCGCGAAGCTGACCGCCCTGCACGGCATGGTCTACGCCCACCTGCGCAGGACGCGTGGCGCGGACGGCGCCCGCCTGTACGCCCGGTCGCAGACCGAGGCGATCGAGCACGCCGCGGCGCTGGTCGAGGAACTCGGCGTCGACTGCGACTGGGAGTCCCGCCACGCCTACTCCTACGTCACCGACCCCGCTCGGGCCGACCAGGTGCGGGCCGAGGCGGAGGCGGCCCGCGAGGCGGGCCTGCCGGCGATCTTCACCCAGGTCACCGGGCTGCCGTGCGAGGTGGCCGGGGCCGTCCGGGTGGAGGGCCAGTACCAGTTCCACCCGCGGAAGTACCTCCTCGCCCTCGCCGCGGACCTGGCCGCGCAGGGCGCGCTGATCCTGGAGAACACCCGCGTCACCGGCCTCACCGAGGGCGAGCCGCACACCCTGGAGACGGACACCGGGAACGTGGTGCGGGCCCGCGACGTCGTCGTCGCCACCCACTACCCGGTCTTCGACCGGGCCCTGCTCTTCTCGCGGCTCTCCCCGCGGCGCGAGTTCGTGGTGGCGGGGAAGATGCCCGACTCCCTCGACCCGGACGGCATGTACATCACGTCCGAGGAGAACACCCGTTCGGTTCGGACGGCGCCGCTGGACGAGCCCGGCAAGCGGCTGCTGCTGGTCACCGGCGAGCACATCACGCCCGGCACCGGGGACCCGGAGGAGTCCTTCCGGCGGCTCACGGACTGGGCGGTGGCCAACTTCCCCGGCACCGAGCCGATGTACGGGTGGGCCACCCAGGACACCGACGCGACCGACACGGTCCCGCTGGTCGGGCCGCTGCACCCCGGTGCCCGGGGCATCTGGGTGGCCACCGGGTTCCGCGGCTGGGGCATGAGCGGCGGCATCATGGCCGGCCGGCTGCTGGCGACGCTGATCGACGGCGGGAGCAGCCCGTGGGCCGAGCTGTACGACCCGCGGCGGCTGGCGCCGGTGCTGCGGGAGGCCCCGCGGTTCCTGAGGACCCAGGCCAAGGTCGCCCGTCACTTCGTCGGCGACCGCTTGGCGGCGGTGACCGGGGCGACGCCGGTGGAGGACATCGAACCCGGCGACGGCGCGGTGGTCCGCGTGGGCGGGGAGTCCGTCGCCGTGCACCGGGACGACGAGGGCGAACTGCACGCGGTGTCCGCGCGGTGCACGCACCTGGGGTGCCTGGTGGACTTCAACGCGGCGGAGCGGGCGTGGGAGTGCCCCTGCCACGGCTCCCGCTTCGGCCCGGACGGCTCCGTCCTCCAGGGCCCGGCCACCCGCCCCCTCCCCCGGCGGACCCTGCGCCACCGCACGGACCCTTCGTCCTCCGCCTGACGCCACGCGACCCCTGCCCCGCGGGCGGCGGGCCCCCGTGCCCACCGCCCGCGGGGCGGCGCGTCCGTCCACCGGTCCGCCCAGCACACCGGACGTCGGACACCCGGGGCTCAGGCCGGGAGCAGTTCCAGCGTCTGCCGCAGGTTGTGCTCGGCGATGCCGGCCATGAACGCCCGGTCGGGGAAATGCCCGTCGAGCAGCCGCAGCGGCCCCGCCGTCAGCGAGAGCCGCTGGGCCAGCGTGTACAGCGCGAGCCGGTCCTCGTCCAGGCCGTCCACGCCCAGCGGCCGGTAGGCGTCGTGCAGGCGGATGCGGAGGAACACGTGCTCCCACTCGACGTCGAAGTACATCGCTCCCTCGATGTCGATCACCACGGGGTTGCCGCCCGCGTCCACCAGCACGTGGTCGGGCCCCAGTTCGCCGTGCACCGTCGCGTACTCCGCGCGGGGCCGCACCGCCGCCGCCAGGTCCGACAGGCGCTCCTCCAGCCGGTCGCTCGCTCCCGCGATCCGCGGATCCCGGGAGGCCGCCTCGGCGAGGTCCCGCAGCGCACGGTCGAGCACCACCCCTTCGCACGAGGTGCCGTGCGACGTGCCTCCCGCGTCGACCACGGCCACCTTGCCGTACGCCGGCGCCCGATGCCCCCGCATGGCCTCCAGGAACTCCGCGAGCCGGGCCATGACCGGAGCCGCCGCATCCGGGTCGCGCGCGAGCAAGGCCTCCAGGTTCTCCCCGGGGAGGTCCTCGACGATCGCCAGCCCGGCCGGGCAGTGGGCGCCGTCGCGGTCGACGAGCCGGATCGCCGGGACGCGGACGCCGAGCGCGTCCAGCCGCGCGTGGGCGGCCTGGAACAGGTCGAGCCCGAGGCCGGGCGAGAAGGGGTCGGCGAGGTCGTCGTCGCCCTCGGCCGCCGGCCAGTGGTTCTCGGCGTCGTCCCACAGGTAGGCGATCACCGTCGTCGCGTCGTCCATCACCAGGCGGTACACGCCCTTCTTGCTGCCGCCGGTGACGCGTTCGACCGCCTCCAGGCGTCTCCCGCCGCCCAGCGCGGCCCGCGCCGCCCCCGCCAGTCGCTCCCGCGTCGCTGCCCTCGGTGCCACGTTCCGACCGCCTCTCCGTCACCACGACCGCGCACGCTACGGGAGCGTCACGGTGGGGACGACCGGTTTCCGGCCGGCCCCGGCGGCCGGGCCCCCACGGAGGCGCGGGTGGCGTTTTGGCAGACTGGGGGTGTGACCACCTCGCCGTTCGCCCTCGTCGCCGACCCCCGGGACGACAAGCCCCAGTACGTGCTCCCCCTGGTCGTCCGGTTGGAGAAGACCGGGCCCCCCGCCCGCACCGACGCACTGGAGACCTCGGCCCGTGCCGTGCTGACGGTGCTGGACGACCCCCGGGCGACCGGCGACGGGGAGTGGGCGCGGGCGATGGAGGACTGGCAGGACGCCCGGATCCGCAAGGTCGTCCGCCGCGCCCGGGGCGCCGAGTGGCGCAAGGCGCAGACCCTGCCCGGCATCACCGTGACCGGCCGCCACGGCGCCGAGGTCCGCGTCTACCCGCCGGTCCCCCTGGACGGCTGGCCCAAGGAGCTCGCCAAGCTCCAGGTCTCGGGCACCGACCTGGACGACCCGGAACACCCGCCGCCCGCCGACCTCACCGCCCCGGTGCTCTGGCTCAACCCGCGGCTGGACATGTCCGCGGGCAAGACGATGGCCCAGACCGGCCACGCCGCCCAGCTGGCCTGGTGGGAACTGCCGGACGCCGACCGCGCCGCCTGGCGGGACTCCGGCTTCGCCCTCGCCGTCCGCACCGCGTCCCCCGAGCGCTGGGCGGAGCTGCTCCGCTCCGGTCTGCCCGTGGTACGCGACGCCGGGTTCACGGAGATCGCGCCCGGCTCGTGCACGGTGATCGCCGACCACCCCGCGCTCCGCCGGTCCTGACCGCGATGCCGCCCACCGCCCCCGGAGGGCGCTGAACATGCCCACCCGCCCGAGGCGGCCGGCCGCGCTCCGCGGCACCGTGACCGCCGCCCTGCAGTGCCTCCCGCTCCTCGCCGCCACCGCCGGGTGCACCACCGCGGACGACACCGGGCGGAACGCGGCGCCGGGCAAGGTGGCCGTTCCGCGGCCGGGCGTGGAGTTCGACTACCAGCTCGGCGGCGCCTCCACGCCGCCGAACACGGCGGGCGCCCTGGTCCGCGACCGCTCCGAGAAGCCCGTGCCGGGGCTCTACAACGTCTGCTACCAAGGTTCATGCGCAGTGCATCGGGCTTCAGCCCGGCGGTGAAGCGAATCTGTGACTGCGACGCGGAGCGTCGCGGTGTCTGTTCGCGGCGGAGCCGGGCAATGCCCGAACGTGCCCGTGCGCAGACGCCACAGGGCGGACCAGGGGTGAGAGGGACGCAAGGTGAACACTGTGTGCTCGCATCCGGTCGCGAAGGTCGTCCACATGTACGTCACGGAGTCCGGTGACGGCCAGTTCCGATCTCCGGTATCTGCCTGATCGTCCCGGTATGTAAGGTCACCGGTATGCAACTGCGGTACGCCTTCCGGCTGTACCCGAACACCCGCCAGGAACAGGCGCTGGCGAAGGCTTTCGGGTGTGCCCGCGTCGTGTTCAACGACGCGGTACGCGCCCGTGAGGACGCCCGCCAAGAGAGCAGGCCGTTCCCGAAGATCGGCGAGCTGTCGGTCCGGCTGATCACGCAGGCGAAGCAGACCGTGGAGCGTTCCTGGCTGGGCGAGGTGTCCTCGGTCGTCCTCCAGCAGTCCCTGCGGGATGCGGAGACCGCATACAAGAACTTCTTCGCCTCCCTCACCGGCCGGCGCAAGGGCCCGAAGATCGGTACGCCGCGGTTCACGTCGCGGAAGGACTCCCGGCAGTCGATCCGGTTCACCGCGAACGCCCGCTGGAGCATCGACGGTGCAGGCCGGCTGTGTCTGCCGAAGATCGGCGCGGTGAAGGTGAGATGGTCCCGGGCCCTGCCGGCCGTGCCGTCGTCGGTCACCGTGATCAAGGACAGCGCCGGCCGGTACTTCGCCTCCTTCGTCGTCGACACCGGCCCCGCCGCCGACGCGGCCCGCATGCCCGACACCGAGCAGACAATCGGTATCGACCTCGGGCTGACACACTTCGCGGTCCTGTCCACCGGCGAGAAGATCACCTCACCCCGCTTCCTGCGCCGCGCGGAGAAGAAACTCAAGAAAGCCCAGCGCGAACTGTCCCGCAAGCAGAAAGGCAGCAAGAACCGCGAGAAGGCCCGCCTGAAGGTCGCCCGCGCCCACGCCGCGGTGGCCGACGCGCGCCGCGAGTTCCACCATCAGTTGTCCACCCGGCTGATCTCCGAGAACCAAGGGATCGCCGTGGAGACCCTGTCGGTGACGGGACTGGCGCGCACCCGCCTGGCCAAGAGCATCCTGGATGCGGGCTGGTCGCAGTTCGTGGCCATGCTCGAGTACAAGGCGGCGCGGTACGGGCGGACCCTGGTGAAGATCGGCCGGTTCGAGCCGACCAGCCAGGTCTGCTCCGCCTGCGGCCTCCTGGACGGACCCAAGCCCCTCCACGTCCGCCAGTGGACATGTGCCGCCTGCGGCACCCTCCACGACCGGGACGAGAACGCCGCCAAGAACGTGAAGACGGCCGCCGGACCGGCGGTGACAGCCTGTCGAGCGCAGGTAGGACCGGGACTCGTCCCGGCACAGCGCGACGAAGCAGGAAGCCACGGACTCCCCACCAAAACCCGTGCCGCGCAGCGGCACAGAACCCGGTAGAGAGGGCCAGAATCCTCGGGCTTCAGCCCGAGGAGCATGTCAAGTCAACGCCTTCCAGGCCCAGCCGGACACCTTCGGCCGGTGGCGGGGACACCACCCCGGCCTGCTCCTGCACTACCACGACGGCGAGTTGGTCGTCGACGAGGACTGGGACGAGGTCCTGCTCGACACCTCGACGGCGGACGGACGCCGGCGGCTCGCTGGGATCGTCGGGGAGTGGGTCAACGGCTGCGCCGCGGCCGGGTACCAGGCCGTCGAGCCGGACAACCTCGACTCCTACGAGCGGTCGGACGGCCTCCTGGCGGCGGCCGACAACCTGGCGTTCGCCGAACTCCTCGCGCGCCGCGCCCACTCGGCCGGGTTGGCGGTCGCCCAGAAGAACGCGGTCGGCCTGGCCCCGAAGGCCCGTGCCCTCGGGTTCGACTTCGCCGTGGCCGAGGAGTGCGGCCAGTACGACGAGTGCGGCGCCTACGCGAAGGCCTACGACGACCGGGTGTTCGTCGTGGAGTACCGGGCCTCCGGCTTCGCCTCCGCCTGCGAACGCTGGGGCGGGAGGCTGTCGGTGGTGCTGCGGGACCTGGACCTGGTGCCGGCCGGGGAGGACGGGTACCGCCGTCGCGTCTGCTGACGGCGCCGGACACACCGGTCGCCGCCATACTGGGCGCATGAGCTCCTCCGGAATGCTCCAAGCGGTGCTGTACTGCCTGCAGTTCAGCCGGGAACTCGGCGACGAGGAGGTGGAACGCCTCAGCCGGACGATCCTGGAACAGCCCTTCTACGACCTCCCCGTGACGGAGCAGTACTCCGGGATCGAGGAGTCGCTCGCCGTGGACCTCGGCCGGACGGACCTGTCCTGGCAGCCGCACGAGGAGCCGGCCGTCCGCGACTTCCTGCGCCGTCTGCTGGACCGTCTGGACGCGCTCCGGCCGTGGCCGGAACCGCCGTTCCGGAGTCTGGGGACGGACCGCTGGGAGGCGTTCACCCGCGGGACCCTGCTGGCCCGCGTGCGGCTGTCCTCCCCCGCGCAGGACGTGCTGCACGCGCGCCTGCGCACCGTCGCCGGGGACGCGCACGGGCTGCGGGGCCTGGTGCTGCGGCTCGGGTCCGGGGACGAGGTCGCCCTGGTGGCTCCGCCTTCGGCGACTCGGCCCCTGGCGGACGGCGACGAGGCGGTGCTGATGGCGGCGCCGCCGCACCGCCCGCCGCAGGAGATGGTCGAGGCGTTCCTGACCCACACCCTCTATCCCCGGGAGCGGGTGACGCCGGCGCTCCCACGGCGGTGGTGGCGCGGCCCCGGCGGGGCCCTTCCGCCCGGTGTACGCCCCGCCCGCGGCTGAACCTCCCCCGCGCGGGCCCCGCGTCGCCGCACCCCCTGCGCCGGACCTCGCGTGGGCCGAAATCCCGCGCGAGGTCCGCGGTTAGCTCAAATCAAGCTCTGAATACGCGCCGACACGCTTCGCGGCATCCGTTCCGGGGCCAAGACTCCCTCGTACGGGGATGTACACGGTGACGGGGGGAGGGCGACGATGACGCACCTGGGGACGGGTATCGGCTGGCGGCCGGAGATCGCGGACGCCGTGGAGGCGATGCCGGGGGTCGACTGGGTCGAGGTGGTGGCGGAGAACATCTGCCCGGGCCACCTCCCCGCTTCGCTGACCCGGTTGCGCGAGCGGGGCGTCACGGTGGTGCCGCACGGCGTGTCGCTGGGCCTGGGCGGCGCCGAACGCCCGGACGCCGCACGACTGGAGGCGCTCGCCGAGCGTGCCCGGCTGCTGGAGGCGCCGCTGGTGACCGAGCACATCGCCTTCGTCCGCGCGGGCGGCGCGCTGACCGCCTCCCCCGCGCTGGAGGCGGGGCACCTGCTGCCGGTCCCCCGCACCCGCGACGCGCTGGACGTGCTGTGCGAGAACGTGCGCGTCGCCCAGGACGCGCTGCCGGTGCCGCTCGCGGTGGAGAACATCGCCGCGCTGCTGGCCTGGCCGGGTGAGGAGCTCACGGAGGGCCAGTTCCTGTACGAGCTGGCCGAGCGCACCGGCGTGCGGCTGCTGATCGACGTCGCCAACCTGTACACCAACCAGGTCAACCGGGGCGAGGAGGCGGCGAAGGCGCTGGCCGACCTGCCGGTGGAGGCGATCGCCTACGTGCACGTCGCGGGCGGCGTGCTCAAGGACGGGGTCTGGCACGACAGCCACGCGCACCCGGTGCCGGAGCCCGTGCTGGACATCCTGGCCGATCTGGCCTCGCGGGTCCGTCCGCCGGGCGTGCTGCTGGAGCGGGACGACGACTTCCCGCACCCCGCCGAGCTGGAGCGGGAGCTGGGGTCGATCAGGGCGGCGGTCGCCCGCGGCCGTGCCGCCACCGACGGGGACGCGGGTGCGGGCGCGGCAGCGGCGGCGGCTCCGGAGGGCGCCCGACCTGCGGTGACCGCTGCGACCGACCGCGCCCGGCAGCGCGTGGGCGTGGCCCAGGCGTCGCTGCTCTCCGCGCTGGTGGCGGGTGGTCCCGTGCCGGAGGGGTTCGACCGGGCCCGGGTCCGGGTGCAGGCCAGGGCGCTGGCGGCCAAGCGGGCCGGGATCGTGGCCAAGGTCGCGCCCGAACTCCCCCGTATCCTCGGCGATTCCTACCGCCCGCTGTTCGTGGGCTACGCCCTCGGCCGGCCGCAGAGCGGCGGGTACCGCAAGGACGCGCTGGACTTCGCGGAGCACCTGCTGCTCGCCGGTCGCCCGGAGAGCGCCCGCCGCCGCAACCGGCTGCGCGCCTGGTGGCTCGAGCGGTCGGGTCCCGCGCCGCTGCCGCGCACCCCCGCGGCCCGGGTCGCCCGCGCCACCCGGCGGGTGCTGCTGGGCGGTTGACCGTAGAAGTGTGTCCATATGGTGAACGCCCCATGGCGCGACCCCCCTGCGGTGACATAGGAACTCCGCATGTTCTGGGTCTTTCTCCTGCTGGCGGCCTGGGTCCTCGTGGGAGCGGCCTGTGCGCGCCTGTGCCGTGCGGCGGTCGTCGCGGCGGCCGTCGAGCGGCGAGGCGCCGACCGTGACTCGCTGACGCTCTACGAGGCGGCGTTCCTGGCGGGCGGGCCGAGCAGGGTCGCCGACCTGGCCCTGGTGGCGATGGCCCGGGAACGCCGCCTGCTGCTGGCCCACACCGGCTGGGCGACGGTGGTCGACCCGCAGGGCCGCGACGCGGTGGAGGACGCGGTGCTGACCGCGATAGGCCCCGGCGGCCAGCGGCGGATACCCCTGGTGCGCACGGCCGCGGCAGCGGCCGGGGCGGTGCGCGACCTGGCGGACCGGCTGGCCACGGCGGGGCTGGCCGTGCCGGAACGGGCGGGCACCGTGGCGGACGGGGTGCGGGGGGTGCGCCGGGCGGCGGCGACGGTGGCCGTCCTGGGCGCGGTGGCGGTGGTGCTGCCGGGCGAGGAGGGCGGCCCCTCGGCGGGGCTCACGGCCGCCTGGTTCGCCGCGCCGCTCGCGTTGGCGCTGGGCTGCCTGCTGACGGCCCGTATGGAGCTTCACCCCTACCCCCGGCGCGCCTCCCCCGCCGGTCGCCGGCTGATGCTGTCCCTGCGCCGCGGCCTGGACGGCCAGGACGGAGAGGCCCGCACGCTGACCGCCGTCGCGCTGCGCGGCCCGGCAGCGGTGGAGGAACCGGGGCTGCGGGCCGCGTTCGCCGCGCGGGCGGAGGAGGACTAGGGCCGGTCCGGCGGCTCGCCGTCGGACGAACGTCTCCCTCAGGCGCCGAAGTGGAGATAGGGGCAGGTCTCGAGCTCGTCGCCCGGACGGTCGCTCCACTTCCACCACAGGTGGCGGTCCGCGCACTGCCACACGCCTCGGCAGACACGCTTCCCGTCGTCCTCCCGCCGCGCGAGGACCATCGCGGTACAGGTCATCGGCCCGCCGCAGGCCGGGCACGCGGGTTGCGCACTGTTCGCTTCCACGGCTCGACCGTAGCGGCCCGTCCGGACGCCCGCCGGACGCCCGTCCGGCCGAGCCCTCTCGGCGGCGGAGCGGCCACGTCCGAGGCAGCCGTGCGGGCCCCGGCGCGGCGTGCTTGCCCCCACCGGGCCGCGGGCGAAACATCCCTGAAGGAACCGTTTCACCCGAAGGGACACCTCATGCGCCGCATCGTCCTGTTCGCCGCCGTCTCGGCGCTGGCCTCGCTGGGCGCCGCCGTCGCCGCTCCGCCTCCGCCGCCGGACTCGGACTCCGCCCGACCGCCCGGCGGGTCCGCCTCCCCGGGCGTCGCGGCCGCGGAACGCGGGGTGGCCGAGGCCGCGGCGCGGGCCGCGAAGGAGGGCATCCGCTGGGGCCGGTGCACCGGGCCGGACGCGATGCCGGGCAGAGCCGAGTGCGGGACGGTCACCGTACCGCTGGACTACGCCCGCCCCGGGGGCCCCGCCGTCCGTCTCACCGTCAGCCGCACCCCCGCGACCGGTGGCGGCACCGGTTCGCGCCCCGTCCCCCGCCAGGGCGCCCTGGTGTTCCACCCCGCCGGGCCCGGCGTCTCCGGCATGTCCTTCCCCGCCGTCTCGCTGATGCCCGAGTGGTGGGAGCCGGCCGAGGCGTACGACCTGGTCGGCTACGCCCCGCGCGGTGTCGGCCGGTCGGGGCCCCTGTACTGCGTCGATCCCACGAAGGCCCCGGACGGTCCACGCCGGGCGCCCTCGCACCCGTCCGCGAGGTTCACGAAGGAACGCCGTGCCGAGGCGGAGAGATACGCCAAGTCCTGTGCGCAACGCGCGGGTTCCGCACTGCGCCACCACACCTCGCTCGACAACGCCCGCGACCTCGATGTCCTGCGGGCCGCGCTGGGCGAGCGCCGGCTGACCTTCCTGGGCGTCGGGTACGGCGGCTACCTCGGCGCCCTCTACGCCGACCTGTTCCCGCACCGGGTCCGCCGGATGGTCCTGGACTCCCCGCTCGACCCGGACCCGGCGCGCCTGGGCTACCGGGCCGGCCTCGAGCGGTCCGCGGCCGTGCAGACGCGCTGGGCGGACTTCCGCGCCTGGGTGGCGCGGCACGACGACGTCTACGGCCTCGGCTCCGATGCCGGGGCCGTGGAACGCGCCTACGAACGCGTGGCCGCCCGGCTGGCGCAGGAGCCGGCCGGCGGGACGGTCGGTCCGGGACAGTTGCACCGGGCCATGGTCACCGCGGCGCATTTCGACGACTTCTGGCCGCACCGCGCGCGGGCCCTCGCCGACTACGCGCGTGGCGACGCGCGGCAGTTGCTCGCCCAGGCGGGGCCGCCCCCGGACGCCGGCGCCCGTGCCGATCGGGCGGCCGCTGCGGAGAACACGAGGGCGGTGCGTACGGCGGTGGAGTGCAACGACGCGCCGTGGCCCGCCGACTGGAGGGTCTGGGACGCCGACGCCACCCGCCTGGCCCGCACCGCCCCCTTCGCGACCTGGGACCACGTCTGGTCCCATCTGCCCTGCGCCTTCTGGAAGGGGCCCGCACGGCGCCCGCGGGACGTACGCACCGCCGCCGGCGAACTGCCGCCGGTGCTGGTGCTGGCCGCGGAGCGGGACGCGGCGGCCCCGTACCGGGGTGCGCGGGAGCTGCGGGACCGCCTGGCCGGGGCGGTACTGGTGACCGAACGGGGTGCCGGTTCGCACGGCCTGGCGGGCGGCGGCAACCCCTGCGTGCAGGCCCGGCTGCTCGACTATCTGCTGCGCGGACGCCTGCCCGCGGGCGGCCGCGCCGACTGCGCACCGCACCCGGCGCCCCGGCCGCGCCCGTCGCACCCGCCGACGGACGCTCGACCGGGGGCCTAGTGCCGGGGACCTAGTACTGTCCTCGCACGCCGGCGGCGAAGGAGACGTGGTGCTGGGACTGCTGGGCTTCTACGACGAACTGGACAGGCGCCCAGGGCAACCGAACGGGTCCGTGCACGATGCGATCCGGGACACCGGCGAGCCGGACGAGGCGGAACTGGTGGCCTACCTGGACGCCGGGCACGTCCTGATCGACGTCATGGAGGGTGGCCACGACGTGGTCACAGGGAGGGCGCACCGCCGCTCCGCGGGGTGCTCGTCGCCGGTCACGGACGGAACCTGGCTCTGGCGACTGGACTTCCCGCACTACGTCGAGACGCACCACGTCGCGCTCCCCGGCCGTTTCCTGGAGCACGTGCGGGGCCTGCGGTACCGGATGCCGCCTCTCGTCACCGCGCGGTTCGGTCCGCTCTTCGACGCGACCATGCCCCTTGTCGGCTGGGCTTCGGCCGTCCCCTGGCCGGTGACCACGGCCGTGGTCGAGCCCGAGGTACGAGACGTCATGAGCAGGCGCGAGTGGGACGCGATGGTGCCGGCCCAGGCACGGAACCGGCCGCACGGCGCCTGGACCAGGCCGCGCAAGCCGAGAAGAGCCTGACAAGCGACGGCGCCGGCGGTCGGGGGACCGCCGGCGCCGTCGGCCCGAGACAGGCTGCCGGACAGGCCTCAGGCCAGGCTCTCCACCAGCTCGGCCACGCTCTTGCGGCGGCCGGTGTAGAAGGGGATCTCCTCGCGGACGTGCAGCCGCGCCTTGGAGGCCCGCAGGTGGCGCATCAGGTCGACGATCCGGTGCAGGTCGTTGGCCTCGAAGGCGAGCAGCCACTCGTAGTCGCCCAGCGCGAACGAGGCGACCGTGTTGGCGCGGACGTCCGCGAAGCCGCGGGCCATCTTGCCGTGCTCGGCGAGCATCGCCCGGCGCTCCTCGTCGGGGAGCACGTACCACTCGTAGGAGCGGACGAAGGGGTAGACGCAGACGTAGTCGCGGGCCTCCTCGTCGGCGAGGAAGGCCGGGATGTGCGAGCGGTTGAACTCGGCCGGACGGTGCAGGGCCATGTTCGACCAGACCGGGTCGAGCGCGCGGCCCAGCCGGGTGCGGCGGAAGAGGTTGTAGGCCTCCTGCAGCTGGTCGGCGGTCTCGGCGTGCCACCAGATCATGACGTCGGCGTCGGCGCGCAGGCCGGAGAGGTCGTAGGTGCCGCGGATCGTGACGTCCTTGGCGGCGAGCTGGTCGAACAGCTCCTGGACCTCGTCGGCGTAGCCGGACCGGTCCTCGGGGAGCACGTCCTTCAGCTTGAAGACGGACCACAGCGTGTAGCGGATGACCTCGTTGAGGTCCTTCGCCTTCTTGCCGATGTTGGGGATCTTGGCGGGAGCTTCGTCACTCATGACCTTATTCTCACTCTCCGGTTCCGAGGCCGAGCACCGGGTCGGTGCTCAGTGCGTCGACGGCGGCGTACGCGCTCGCGATGGTGGCGGGCACCCCGACGCCGTCGTAGGCGGCGCCGCAGACGGCGAGGCCGGGGACGGCCGCGACGTGTTCCCGGATCCGGGCGACCCGGGTGTGGTGACCCACCGGATACTGTGGCAGGCCGTCGTCCCACCGGGTGACCGTGGTCGCGACCGGCTCGGCGGTCAGCCCGGTGGCCTCGTGCAGATCATGCCGTGAGACCTCGACGAGTTCTTGGTCCGAACGGCCCAGGATCGCGGTGTCCTGGTACCTGCCGACCGAGGTGCGCACGACCAGCACGCCGGGGTCCTCGTCGGCGATCCAGCCCCACTTGCGGGAGGCGAAGGTGGACGCCTTGATGGTGCGGCCGTCCACCGGCGGCACCAGGAAGCCGCTGCCCTCGGGCAGCTGGGCGTCGGCCTCGGCGCGGCGGAAGGCGAGGCTGATCAGCGCCATCGACGCGTACTCGACGCCGTCCAGCTCGACGGCGGCCCGGGGCGCGACCTCGCGCAGCACCGAGGCGGCGGCCGCCGCGGGGGCGGCGACCACGACGGCGTCGGCCCGCAGCGGGCGGTCCCCGGCGAGGGCGTGCCAGCCGTCGGCGTCCCGGCGCAGGCCGGTGACGGGGGCGTTCAGCAGGATCTCGCCGCCGCGCGAGCGCACGGCGTCGGCCACCGCGAGCGGGAGCCGGCCGACACCGCCGGCGATCCCGGCGAAGACCGGTCCGGTGGTCGGGTTGGCCGCGGTCTTCTCCTGGAGGGCGCGCACACCCTCGGTCAACGAGGTGTGGGTGCGGGCCACTTCGAACAGCTGGGGCACGGCGGCCCGCATCGAGATCTGGTAGGCGTCGCCCGCGTAGACCCCGCCGAGCAGCGGCTCGATCAGGCGGTCCACGACCTCGCGGCCCAGCCGCTCGGCCACGTACCGCCCGACGGCGACGTCCTCGCCGACCTCGGTGCGGGGCAGCTCGGCGTCCTGTGCGACGCGGCGCAGGCCCTCCTCGGAGAGCACCCCGGCGAGGGCGTCGGCGGTGCCGGGCACGCCCATCACGTGGCCCTTGGGCATCGGGCGCAGCGCGCCGCGGGTCCACAGGGCCGCGGTGGCGGTGGCCGGAGGCTGGAGGTCGTCGGCGAGGCCGGCCTCCCTCGCGAGCTCCACGGCCTCGGGGCGGCGGGCGAGGAGCGACTCGGCGCCGAGGTCGACGCGGACGCCGGCGATCTCGCCCGGCAGCAGCTTGCCGCCGACGCGGTCCGAGGCCTCGGCCACGGTCACCGTGGCGCCGCGCAGCAGCAGCCGGTGGGCGGCGGCCAGGCCGGCGACACCGGCTCCGACGACGAGGACGTGCGGGGAACGGCCCAAGCCGTGGTGGGTACCGGTTGCCATGGGTCCACTCTCTCAAACCACCCTTTTCACCCGGTGTCCGGCCCCGCCCATCCGGTGTCCGGCCTCGCCCATCCGTGTCCGGCCGCCCTGCCGTTCGGAGACCGGACCGTGACCGCATCGCGACCTGCGGGGGCAAACGCGGCGGGCCGCTCCGGCGTCGAAGGAGCGACAGCACAGGCCGAGCAGCATGTTCGTATCGGGGGGACCCATGGTCCGCAGGACAAGAATTCCGGCAGCGATCCTCCTCGCCGCCTCGCTCGCCCTCGCCGGTTGCGCGGGGCGCGGGGGCGACGACGCCTCCATGAAGTCCGACGCCAAGTCGCAGGTGCGCGGCGCGGACGGCCCCCGGGCGGCCGACGCGGGAGCCTTCGACACCTCGGGCAAGGGCGGCGACGGAAGCAAGGGCGGCGGGAGCGAGGACTCCGGCCCGGCGCTGGAGACCTCGCACATCATCCGCACCGCCCAGCTCTCGGTCCGCGTCAAGGACGTGCCCGACGCCCTGGCGGAGGTCCGGTCGGTCGCCGAGACGGCAGGCGGCTTCGTGGCGCGGGAGGAGTCCGACACGTACGCGGGGTCCGGCCGCATCGACAGCACCGAGGTCGTGCTGCGCGTCCCGTCGGAGAAGTACGACGAGGTCATGCGGGACCTCAAGGGCACGGGCCGGGTCACCTACCGCTCCTCGAAGGCCGAGGACGTCACCGACCAGGTCGTCGACGTGGAGAGCCGGGTGAAGTCGCAGCGGGCCGCCGTCGACCGGCTGCGCAAGCTGATGGACGACGCGGCCGAGCTGGAGGACGTCGTCCTCCTGGAGGGCGAACTCTCCTCCCGGCAGGCCGAGCTGGACTCGCTGCTGGCCCGTCAGGCGTCGCTGAAGGACCGGACCTCGCTGGCGACCGTCACCCTGAGCCTCTTCGACAGCGACCGCGCCGAGGACGAGGACGGGGAGGACAAGGACCCCGGTGTCCTGGACGCTCTCGAGGGCGGCTGGGACGCCTTCGTCACCACCCTGTACTGGATCGTCCTGGTCGTCGGCGCGGTCCTGCCGTTCGCCGTGGTGCTGGGCGCCCTGCTGTGGCTGTGGCTGCGCCTGCGCCGTCGCTCGCGCGCCGCGGCCGGCTCCGAGGGCGCCGCCGACGGGAACGCCGCGGCGGGCGACACCGCGGCCGAGGCGCCGGCCGAGGGCGACGACTCCACCGCCGAGGAGACCGACACGCACGGCGCGCACCGGCCCTGAACCGGACGGGCGACGCCTTCGGGCCCGCCCCCTGCGACCCCGGTCCCGACCACGGCGCTAGCGTGGGCCCCATGAGCAGCGGCGCGAGGCGGGACCGGGAACGACTGGTGGTCATCGGCGGCGACGCGGCGGGCATGTCCGCCGCGTCGCAGGCACGCCGGATGAAGGACCCCGAGGAGCTGGAGATCGTCGCCTTCGAGCGGGGCCACTTCTCGTCCTACTCGGCCTGCGGCATCCCCTACTGGGTGGGCGGGGCGGTCTCCGATCCCGAGCAGCTGATCGCCCGCTCGCCCGACGAGCACCGCGCCCGCGGCATCGACCTGCGGATGCGCACCGAGGTCACCGAACTCGACGTCGACGGCGGCCGGGTCCGCGCCCGTGACCTGGAGAGCGGCGAGGAGTCCTGGACCTCCTACGACAAGCTGGTGATCGCCACCGGCGCCACCCCGGTGCGGCCCCCGCTGCCCGGCATCGAACTGCCGGGCGTGCACGGCGTGCAGACCCTGGACGACGGCCAGGCGCTGATCGACTCCCTGGAGCGGGCCGGCGGGCGGCGCGCGGTGGTGGTGGGCGCCGGTTACATCGGCGTCGAGATGGCCGAGGCGCTGATCAACCACGGCTTCGAGGTCACGGTGGTCAACCGCGGCGAGGAGCCGATGTCCACCCTCGATGCGGACATGGGCCGCAAGGTGCGCACCGCCATGGAGGGCCTGGGCATCACCATGGCGAACGGGACGGACGTCACCGCCGTCCTCGCCGGCGAGGACGGCCGCGCCCGCGCCGTGCGGGCCGGGGACCGGGAGTTCCCGGCGGACGTGGTGGTGCTGGGCATCGGCGTCCGACCGGAGACCACCCTCGCGCGGGCCGCCGGTCTCCCGCTCGGGGTGAGCGGCGGCCTCCTCACCGACCTGGGCATGCGGGTGCGCGGGCACCGGAACATCTGGGCCGGCGGGGACTGCGTGGAGGTGCTCAACCTGGTCTCCGGCCAGCAGCAGCACGTGGCCCTGGGCACGCACGCCAACAAGCACGGCCAGGTGATCGGCGCCAACGCCGGCGGCGGCTACGCCACCTTCCCGGGCGTGGTGGGCACGGCCGTCAGCAAGGTGTGCGACCTGGAGATCGCCCGCACCGGCCTGCGGGAGAAGGACGCGCTGCGGGCCGGGATGCGCTTCCACGCCGTCACGATCGAGTCGACCAGCCGGGCCGGCTACTACCCGGGCGCCTCGCCGATGACCGTGAAGATGCTGGCCGAGGTGCGTACCGGGAAGCTGCTCGGCGTGCAGATCGTGGGCCGTGAGGGCGCCGCCAAGCGGGTGGACGTGGCGGCGGTGGCGCTGACCGCCGGGATGACGGTGGAGCAGATGACGGCCCTGGACCTGGGGTACGCGCCGCCGTTCTCCCCGGTGTGGGACCCGGTGCTGGTGGCGGCCCGCAAGGCGGCCGCGGCGGTGCGGGCGCACCACGTCTGAACCGCGGGACGGCGGGCACCCCTGATCCCGTGGTGATCCCGGTGCACGACCTCAACCCGGCGCGACGCACCCCGTGGGTGCTGTACGCGCTGATCGTCGCGAACGTCGTCGTCTTCCTGCTGACGCCCGGCACCCTCGGGTCGCTCACCGGGAACGTGCCGCTGGCCGACCTGTGCCGTCTGGAGGCGTTCCTGGACCGGTTCGCGGCCGTCCCCCAGGAGCTGATCCACCACCGGCTGCCGCGTCTGGTGCCGACGGGCGAGACCGGCTTCGGCCCGGAGGGCGCGGGCTGCGTGGTGCGGTCTCCGGGGTACGAGAAGTCGCCCGAGCTCAGCGTGCTGTCCGCGATGTTCCTGCACGGCGGCTGGCTGCACCTGCTGGGCAACATGCTGTTCCTGTGGATCTTCGGCGACAACGTCGAGGACCGCATGGGGCACTGGCGGTTCGCCCTGTTCTACCTGGTCTGCGGCTACGCGGCGTCCTACGCCTACTCCCTGCTGAACGCGGCCTCCACCACTCCGCTGATCGGCGCCTCCGGGGCCGTGGCCGGGGTCCTCGGGGCCTATCTGGTGCTCTACCCCCGCGCCCGGGTCTGGGTCCTGGTGCCGTTCCTCGTCTTCCTCCCGCTCCGGCTTCCCGCCTGGGTAGTCCTGGGCGCCTGGTTCGCCCTGCAGGCCGTGTACTCCTCCGGCGGCGGCGTCGCGGGCGCCGGCACCGTCGCCTACCTCGCCCATGTGGCGGGCTTCCTCGTCGGCATGCTGGTGGCCCTGCCGCTGCGGCCCGGCACCACGCAGCCGCCGGAACCGCCGCGGATCGCGTTCGGGCGGCAGGCCCGGCGGACCTGGTGACCACCGCGATCGCGGTGCCCGCGGTGCCCACCGCCCCGGGCGTCTGGACCGCCGCGCCCGGCCCCACGCCCGGCCACGGGGTGGGCGAACCGCGGCCGGGCGTGGACCGGGTCAGGCGGCGGTCGCGGCGCGGGTGACGGCGGCCAGTTCGGCGCGCAGGGCGGCGAAGCGGGGGTCGCCGCGCAGGGCGGCCGCGTCCGTGGTGGTCCCGCGCGGGAGCGGCACCGTCATCTCGCCCACGATCCGCCCCGGCCCGGCCGCCATCACCAGGACCCGCGAGCCGAGCAGCACCGCCTCCTCCGCGGAGTGCGTCACGAACAGGACGGTCGTGCCGGTGCTCGCGGCCAGGGTCCGCAGCTCCTCCTGGAGCCGCTCCCGGGTGAAGGCGTCCAGGGCGGCGAACGGCTCGTCCATCAGCAGGATCTGCGGCTCGGTGGCCAGCGCGCGGGCGATGGCGACACGCTGCTGCTGGCCGCCGGACAGTTCCCAGGTGCGCCGCCCCGCCATGCCGGCCAGCCCGACCAGCGACAGCAACTCCGCCACCCTGACGGGCCGTTCGGCGCGTGCGACGCCCTTGCGGGCGAGCGCGAAGGAGAGGTTGCCGCCCACCGTGCGCCAGGGGAACAGGCGTGGCGTCTGGAAGACCACGCCGGTCGCACGACGGACCTCCACCGTGCCTGCCGCCGGCCGCTCCAGGCCCGCGACCAGCCGCAGCAGCGTGGTCTTGCCGCAGCCGGAAGGGCCGACCAGGACCACGAACTCCCCCGGCCGCACGGTGAGGGAGGCGTCGGCGACGGCGGTGACCGCACTCCTCGGGGTGCCGTAGCGGACGGTGACGTCGCGCAGGCGGATGTCGGGCTCAGCCGGTGACACGGGCCAGCTCCTCGACCGCGAGGGCCTGCTCGAAGACGGAGCGGGCGGGAACCGCGTCGACGGCCTTCTGCGCCTTCAGGAACCGGGCGGCGTCGTGGAGGCTGCCGGCCAGTGCGCCCGGGGCTCCGGGCGCGCCGAGGTGGTCGGCTCCCGCCTGCTCCTCGGCGGTGAGCAGCACCAGCTGGCCGAGCTGCTCCTTCGCCTCCGCCGGTTCCAGGTTGAGCTCGGCGCCGATGGCGGCGGCCGCCTCGTCGGGGCTCTTCCTGGCGAGCTCCACGGCCTGGTCCTCCGCCTTCAGCCAGGCGTCCACGACGTCGGGGTGCTTCTCGGCGAAGGTCTCGGTGACGATGCCGAGGTCGGCGGTGGGCTTGCCCTGTGCGGCGATCTCGCGGCTGGTGACGAGGACGGTGCCGTCCTTCTCGAGCTCGGAGAGGGTGGGCGTCCACACGTAGGCGGCGTCGATGTCCCCGCGCTGCCAGGCGGCGAGGGCGTCCTGCGGCTGGAGGTCGACCAGCTTCACGTCGGACTGCTCCAGTCCGGCCTCCTCCAGCGCGGCGAGCAGGGAGTAGTGGGTGGTCGACCCGAAGGGGGCGGCCACCTTCCTGCCCTTGAGTTCCTTGACGGACCCGATGCCCTTCCGGGCGACGAGGGCCTCGTTGTCACCGATCACGTCGTGGATCCACACGACCTTGTACGGAATGTTCAGCGGCTGCGACAGGCCCTTGGCGACGGCGCTGGATCCGGCCAGGCCGAGGTCCACGGATCCGGCGATCACCGCGGTGTTGACGTCGGCGCCGGAGTCGAACTTCACCCACTTCACGTCGGCGTCGGGGAGCGCCTTCTCCAGCAGCTTCCGGTTCTTCACCACGAGGTCGGCGTTGGGTATCGCCTGGTAGGCGATGCGCACCTGGGTCCTTCCGGCGTCGCCGGCGCCGTCGCCGCCGTCGGCGCCCGTTCCGCAGGCGGTCGCGGCGAGAGCGGTCAGCACCGTGGCGGAGGCGAGGAGGAGGGTGCGGCGGGCGAACGGGGCCATGACGGTTCCTTCGTACGAGGCGGCGCGGAAGAGCGCCGCGGGGCGGGACTCGGGGGTGGGGCGGGACTCGGAGGTGGGGTGGGAGGCGGGCGGCGGCCCGGGGCGGGCGCTCACCGGCGGCCTCGCCAGGGGACCGTCAGCCGCTCCAGGCCGCGGAAGGCGGCGTCCAGGACGATTCCGGAGAGGCCGATGGCGATGATCCCGGCGATGACGACATCCGTCTGGTTGTAGCGCTGGGCGTCGCGGATCATGCCGCCGATGCCGGGCACGCCGTTGACGGTCTCGGCGGCGACGACCGAGGTGTAGGCGACGCCGAGGGCGATCCGCACGCC
Organism: Streptomyces sp. NPDC056600; assembly: GCF_042792855.1. NCBI lineage: Bacteria > Bacillati > Actinomycetota > Actinomycetes > Kitasatosporales > Streptomycetaceae > Streptomyces > Streptomyces sp. NPDC056600. Next base: position 4,207 of record NZ_JBHTVQ010000001.1, on the reverse strand, counting down.
GGTGAGGATCTCGGGGAGCGCGGCCGGCAGGCGCACCGACAGCAGCAGCGTCACGGGGCCCGAGCCGAGGGTCCGGGCCGCCTCGACCAGGTCGCCCGGCACGCCGCGGACCGCCGCCGCGGTCGCCGCCGCGATCGGCGGCAGCGCGGCGACGACGAGCAGCCAGATCTTCGGGGACTCGTCGATGCCGAACCAGATGACCAGCAGCGACAGGTACGCCAGTGGCGGCAGTGTCCGCAGGAAGGTGACCGCGGGTTCCAGCACCACGGCGACCGGCTTGACCACGCCGATCAGCAGGCCGAGCGGGATGCCGACGAGGGCCGCGTAGCCGGTGCCGACGCCGATCCGGCGCAGCGACACCGCCAGGTGTTCGGCGAGCAGGTACCCGCTGTGGCCGCGGACGCCGTCGTGCACGGTGGACGCCTCGACGAACGCGCTCCACACCTCGGCCGGGGAGGGCACGAGGACGCGCGGCCACACCCCCGCCGCGACGACCGCCTGCCAGGCGGCGAGGAGGACCGCGAGGGCGACCAGCCGCAGGGCGGTCCAGCGCAGGACCGCGGGGCGACGCCGCCGCGCGGGCGGCTCGTCGGCGGGCGGCGCCACCGGCGGGGTCTCCTCGACGAGAGTCATCGGGCGGCCTCGGTGAGGGCGCGGAGCCGGGGGGCGACCTCTTCGCCCACCCGGAGGGCCTCCTCCAGGTGGGGGTAGCCGGAGAGGACGAACTCGTCGACGCCCAGTTCGCGGTACTCGAAGAGGCGCCGGGCCACCTCGTCGTGCGAGCCGACCAGGGCGGTGCCCGCGCCCTCGCGGACCAGTCCGATGCCCGCCCACAGGTTGGGCGCGACGGTCAGGTTCTCGGCCGTGCCGCCGTGCAGGGCCGTCATGCGGGCCTGGCCGGTGGAGTCCATGCGGGCGAAGCGTTCCTGGGTGGCGCGGATCGCCTCGGGGTCGAGGCGGCCGAGGATGCGGTCGGCCTCCGCCCATGCCTCGGCGGCCGTGTCGCGGGTGATCACGTGCAGCCGCAGCCCGAACCGCACGGTCCGGCCGGCGGCGGCCGCCTTGCCGCGGAGCCGCTCGACGCGCTCGGCGACGGCGGCCGGGGGCTCGCCCCACAGCAGCTGGACGTCGGCCTGGCGGGCGGCGACGTCCTCGGCGGCCGGGGACGCGCCGCCGAAGTAGAGGGGCACCGGGGCGGCCAGGGTGGGGTTCTCCAGCCGGGCTCCGCTCACCCGCACGTGGTCGCCGTGGTGGTCGACCGGCTTGCCGGCCAGCAACTCCCGGATCACCTGCATGAGTTCGCCGGTGCGGGCGTAGCGCTCGTCCTTGGGCAGGTGGTCGCCGTACGCCCGCTGCTCGGCCGGGTCGCCGCCGGTGACCACGTTCAGCGCGATCCGGTCCCCGAACAACCGTCGAAAGGTGTCGGCCTGTTGGGCGAGCAGGGTGGGGCCGGTCAGGCCGGCCCGGAAGGCGACGAGGAAGCCGATCCGTTCGGTGACCGCGGCGACGGCCGGCGTCAGCACCCAGGGATCCACGCAGCCCAGACCCACCGGGGTGAGAAGTTTGTCGAAGCCGGCCCGCTCGGCGGCCCTGGCCACCTGGGCCAGGTACCCCAGGTCGGCGGGGCGGCGGGTGGCGGTCCGGGAACGGGCCTGGACGGCGGTGACGCCGCCGGGATCACGGCCGTCGCCGCCGGTCGGCAGGAACCAGTGCAGGACGGGGGCAGGGCGCACGGGCATGGCGAAGCACCTCTGTGAGGGAAGGGGTGAGCGCGCGACGCCGGGAGGGCGACGCACGAGGAGGAGGTGGCGCGCGAGGGCGCGCCGTCACCGCGGGGCGGCGGAACGGGAAAGGGCGCGTGCCGGGCGGGGAGGGCGCCTCAGCACGTCACGGACGTGCGCGCGGTCAGCTGCGGACGGCGCGGCACGGGAGGTCGGCCCGACACAGCATCCCGGCGACACGCAGAAGGTCCACGTGGCGGCGGGTGACGAGGAAGGGGGCCATGGGCGCATTGTGTATCCACCGGGGGCGCGCTTCAAGCCCGTGTCCGCCATCCGGAATTAGGTCTCACGCACCGGACGCCCTCATCCTGATCCGCCACCCCCTCGCCCGGCGGGTCCGCGCGCCACGGACAATGGGCCCATGCGCATCTCTGCCAGGGCGGACTACGCGGTACGGGCCGCACTGCAGCTCGCCGCCTCGCGGGACGACGGCCCGGTGACGGCCGAAGCCATCGCCGAGGCCCAGGACATCCCGCACAAGTTCCTCGAGGGCATCCTCAACGACATGCGCCGGGGCGGCCTGGTGACGAGCCGGCGCGGCGGCAACGGCGGCTACCGCCTCGCCCGGCCCGCCGGATCCGTCAGCGTCGCCGACGTCATCCGCGTCGTGGACGGCCCCCTGGTCTCGGTACGGGGGGTGCGCCCGCCTGACCTCGCCTACACCGGCCCCGCCACCTCACTGCTCCCGCTGTGGATCGCCCTACGGGCCAACGTGCGCGAGATCCTGGACGGCGTGTCGCTCGCCGACCTCGCGGCGTCGCAACTACCCGAGCAGGTAACGGAGTTGGCGGACCGCCCGGACGCCTGGACGAACCCCTGACCGGACCGGCGCATTCCGCCTGATCCCATCATCCGAGAAGCCTCTGTCCGGAATCTGAAACACATCTTGGTCCGCGGCCGGGTTTCTGCCACGATCCCCAGCATTCAGGTAGGAAAGACCGGGAAACGAAGTGAGGGGTGTCATGCGTCCGTTCGACCGCGCCACCCTGTCGTCCCTCCTCCTGACCTCGCGCCGGCACGTCGACCTCGGCCGCACCTCGAGCGCCATCTGTCGCTCCGTCTGAGCCGCCGCCCCGTCCCGCCGCCCCGGCGGTCCGGCCCGCGGGACGGCGACGCCCCGTGCCGCGCACCGGGCGTCCGCACCACCCGTGCATCCTCCTCCGCCCTCCGGCGCCTGACGGCCCTTCGGTCGTCGACGGGCTCCGGCGGACGGGACAACGGCGTACCCACCGGGTTCCGCCATGCCTTCTCGCGTTCCACGCGTTCCAGCCCTTCCTCGAGAGGACACCTCCGTGTCTGCCGTCAGACCGCTCAGCGCCCTGCGCACCCTCGCCGCCCTCACCGCTCTCCCCCTCCTGCTCACCGCTTGCGGCTACGGTTCCGACGCCGCCGACGACAGCAAGGAGACCAAGGTCTCGGCGGACGCGAAGAAGCTCTCCGCCGACGAGGTGAAGATCGGCTACTTCCCGAACCTCACCCACGCGACGGCCCTGGTCGGCGTCCAGGAGGGCCTGCTCCAGAAGGAGCTCGGCGGCACCACGATCAAGGCGTCCACCTTCAACGCCGGCCCCTCCGAGATCGAGGCGCTCAACGCCGGATCGATCGACATCGGCTGGATCGGCCCCTCCCCCTCCATCAACGGCTTCAGCAAGTCGGACGGCAAGAGCCTGCGCATCATCAGCGGCTCGGCCTCCGGCGGCGTGAAGCTGGTCGTCAACCCGGACAAGATCAAGACCCTGGACGACGTCAAGGGCAAGAAGATCGCCACCCCCCAGCTGGGCAACACCCAGGACGTGGCGTTCCTCAACTGGATCGCCGAGCAGGGCTGGAAGGTGAACGCCGAGAGCGGCAAGGGCGACGTCTCGGTCTTCCGCACCGACAACAAGATCACCCCGGACGCCTACAAGTCCGGTTCCATCGACGGCGCCTGGGTGCCCGAGCCGACCGCGTCCAAGCTGGTCGCCGAGGGCGGCAAGGTGCTGCTCGACGAGTCCGACCTGTGGCCGGACAAGAAGTTCGTCATCACCAACATCATCGTGTCGCAGAAGTTCCTGAAGGAGCACCCCGACGTCGTCGAGGCGGTGCTGCGCGGCTCGGTGAAGACCAACGCGTGGATCAACGCCAACCCCGACGAGGCCAAGGCCTCCGCCAACGCCGCGCTGAAGGAGCTGACGGGCAAGGACCTCCCGGCGGAGGTCCTGGACCCGGCGTGGAAGTCCGTCGCCTTCCTCGACGACCCGCTGGCCGCCACGCTCGACGCGCAGGCGCAGCACGCGGTGAAGGCCGGCCTGCTGGAGAAGCCGACCCTGAAGGGAATCTACGATCTCGCCCCGCTGAACAAGGTCCTCAAGGCCGAGGGCAAGGACGCGGTCGACGACGCCGGTCTCGGCGTCCAGTAGGAACGACCGGCCCCCTCGGGTCGGGCC